>CALKXZ010000291.1 GCA_938003775.1 uncultured Granulosicoccus sp.
TTACCTCTAGACATAATGTCTAGGCAAACGCTGCAATGCAAGCACTCATGATCAGTCCCGGTGCTAACCCCAGACCAAGAACCGCCAAACCATTGATAGCCAGTACAGCGCTGACATCAGCTGCAGGTTTTAGCGTTTCTGTGTCGGTCGGATCATCAAAGAACATCAGCTTGATGACACGCAAATAGTAGAAGGCACCAATGACTGATGTGATGACACCTAAAATAGCCAGCCACGTAAATCCTGCGCCAACCGCTGCCTGCAATACCGTGAGTTTGGCGTAGAAGCCAACGGCTGGTGGAATGCCGGCCAGGGAAATCATGGCGAGCATTAGAACAGTTGCCAGCAGCGCATTTCGTTTGCCCAGCCCCGCAAGATCTGTTAATAGATCTGCTTCAAAACCCTTACGCGACACTGCCAGCAGTACACCAAACGCTGCCAGCGTCGTTAATGAGTAGGTAATGGCGTAAAACATAGCCGAACTGTAGCCCGCTTGCGTGGCACCCACCATACCCATCAACAGAAAGCCCATATGCGAAATTGTGCTGTAGGCAAGCATGCGTTTTATATTGGACTGCGCGATGGCAATTAGGTTACCGACAATCATGGACAACGCCGACATGATAGCCAGCATCTGTTGCCAGTCGGCATTCAGCGTCTCAAGACCACCTACTAACAACCTAACTAGCATGGCAAATGCGGCAATTTTAGGTGCCGTTGATATGAACATTGTTACTGACGTGGGTGCACCCTCGTACACATCAGGTACCCACATATGAAACGGCACGGCACCGAGCTTGAACGCAAGGCCAACAATCAGGAACGTTAGGCCAAAGCGGGCGCCAATGGTGCGCTCGGCTGACAGTGTGTCTGAGTTACCTGCCAGAACATCCGCAATAATAGTCAGGTTCAGCGATCCGGTTGCCCCGTAAATCATGGACATGCCATACAGCAACATGCCCGATGCCAAGGCACCTAACACGAAATACTTCATAGCAGCTTCAGACGCTTCACCGTTATCACGGTGTAGAGCCACCATGGCGTATTGCGACAATGCAAGCAGCTCGAGCCCCAGATACAGCGTTAGCATGTGTGTCGCCGACACCATAATCATCATGCCAGATACAGCAAACAGTCCGAGCACGAAATACTCACTGCGTGCAATTTTTCGATGCCCAATGTAATCACGTGAATACAAAAACAGACCAATAGCGATAATCACAACCCAGCTTTTCAGCCCTGAACTCAACGCATCCAGCGTATAGGCACCGCTAAATCCGCTAATAGCGGTTTCGCCATTTTGCGTGACCGTCAACAATAAAGTGATGACCAAGGTCAGCTGCGATAACCAATACACGGTGTTGGATTTTGATGGTACGAACAGCCCCACTACCAGAACGGCACAGGCAGCTGTAAGCAGGAAAATTTCGGGAGTCGCAATCTGCAGGTTGTCCATGATGCGCTCAGTTCTTCGGAATTGAAATGTGTTGCACAAGATTCTCCACCGAGGCATGCATGACGTTACCTATGACGTTCGGCCAGACGCCAATCAACAAAACAAACAGTGCCAACAGTGCCAGCATCCAGAACTCGCGTGGATTGATATCGCTCAGTGCAGCCACCTTGTCATTACCCACAGGGCCCATGATGACGCGTTTGACCATCCACAGTGTGTAGGCCGCACCGAGTATCAGCGTTGAAGCAGCCAAGAACGCAATCCAAAAATTGGTCTTGAAGCTTGCCAAGATAACCATGAATTCACCCACAAAACCAGAGGTACCAGGCAGGCCAGCATTCGCCAGCGCGAAAAACACCATAAACGCTGCAAACAGCGGCATGGTGTTGATGACGCCACCGTAGTCGGCAATCTCGCGGCTGTGAATGCGATCGTACATAACCCCCACACACAAAAACATCGCAGCGGAAATAAACCCGTGCGAGACCATTTGTATAATCGCTCCTTCAATTCCCAACGCCACCCCAGCGGTATCACCCTTAGCAATCAAACGGAATGCGATAAAGATACCCAGCGTGACGAATCCCATGTGCGAGATTGACGAATACGCAATCAGCTTTTTCATATCCCGTTGTGCCAACGCCACAAAACCTATGTACACCACGGCTACCAGCGAGATCACGATCATGAACATATCCATGTGCGAACTGGCACCGGGGGTGATTGGCAGGCTGAATCGTAAGAAACCGTAGCCACCCATTTTCAACATGATGGCAGCTAGCACAGCGGAGCCTGCGGTGGGTGCTTCCACGTGTGCATCCGGAAGCCAGGTGTGGACCGGCCACATGGGTATCTTGACTGCAAACGCTGCTAGGAAAGCCAGGAATATCCAGAATTGCTGGTCCTGACTCAGCGCCAACTGATGCATGTCTAGAATGCTGAACGAGCCACCTACACGGTACATGTAGATCAGCGCGACAAGCATAAACACGGATCCCAAAAATGTGTACAGGAAGAATTTAATCGTGGCATATACGCGCTTTGGTCCACCCCAGATACCGATGATTAAGAACATGGGTATCAGTGTGGCTTCAAAAAACACGTAGAACAAAATGGCATCCAGTGCAGAAAACACCCCAACCATCAAACCAGTCATGATTGAAAAAGCACCCAAATAGAGCGATGGACGATCCTTTATCACTTCCCAGGCTGAGATAACAACGATGACATTAATCAGCGTGGTCAGGATGATCAACGGCATGGAGATGCCATCAACACCCAGGTTGTAGTTAATATCAAACGCTGGCAACCAGGCCACTGATTCACCAAACTGCATGGCAGCGGTCCCTGGGTCAAATCCGAAGTACAACGGCAGACTCACCAACAAAGTCAGAATGGAGGCTGCCGCCGCAAGCTTTCGAGCGGGGCCGTCGCCCAGCGCAATGATCAGAAAACCCGCAATGATTGGGATCCAGATCGTTAGACTTAAGATAGGAAAGCTCAATGTATCAATCTCAATCGGGCGTGATAATCAGACGAACAGAAACCAGGTCAGCATGGCAAGCAAACCCAGTATCATCGCGAAAGCATAGTGAAAGAGCATGCCGGTTTGCAGGTTGCGCGTGATGC
>CALKXZ010000292.1 GCA_938003775.1 uncultured Granulosicoccus sp.
TCGAGAAGACAAGGAGTCGATCGAGAGAAAATATCCGAGAATAGCGAAACAAAAAAAAAGAAAAATGCAGTACCCACTGCTTACAAGGGAGAGAGACCAGGGGAACATGTAGCAACAAACGCTAGAGTGGTACAATTGGTGGAAAACAGGGCGCCCCGGGACAAGGTCAGTCCAAACAAAGACAGGCCTAATTCCGCGGGACAGAGTTTTTGGGTCGGGAGTAGAGGTGGTCGGAGGTTCGAGTCCTCCCGTGTGCGCCATTTTCAACAATTTTAACTGCTTTCTGATGCCGTAATGATGACCAGTAGCGCATTGCCGGATTGCTCGAAACGAACCGCAATACGTTCGATCTCGTAACCACCACTGCCGTTTAGTCCGCCACTGGCTTCTGCCTGCGCAACAATATTGGCTGGTAATGTAAAGCTGCCATCATCGAGCACGGTGCACTCTACACGGTCCACGCTGATCGATATCCTGGTGTCTGGATTACTGCCTGCGGTCCACGTAAATGTGGTGTTGGCAGAAACGCTGGCGTTCAATGTGGGTGAAAACCCACTGATAAGCTCAACATTGGGAATCGCAACATTGGCAAATGCTGGAAATTGTCCGCCGGGAATATCGGCAGTCAGTCCAGAGGGTAGTGGGGCTGGTAAATTGACATCTGTCGTATAATTCGTTTGCCCAAACTCCGTAATTGGCACCAGCGACGCAAAGGTACCAGCAGGGCTGGATATCGTGATGACCTCACCAGCAGTGAGCATGGTGAAAACCGTATCAAGGCCGTCGATCTCTGGCGCCGATATACTCTCGTCATCCTCATCGGAAACCACACAGGTGTCAGCCGCCGGAAAAATGGAGTTTAACGCCAAGGTTGAATCAAAAATGACATCACTTTGAAAGAAAGTTGCAAGAAAGTCCACGACGTCAGCGTCATTAATCCCATTTGGAGATTGCCCGACGTTAAGAATACCCAACTGTGAGATGTTGCCGGACACTGCAGTTGGCGTATCAGGAGTTGATGGCGTACTTGGTGTACTTGGTGTGCTTGGTGTGCTTGGCGTACTTGGTGTACTTGGTGTGCTTGGTGTGCTTAGTGTGCTTGGTGTACTTGGTGTGCTTGGTGTGCTTGGCGTACTTGCCATCTCTGGATCATTCGAACTGCCACCACCACAACCTGCAAGGCCAATAGTGACCGCCAGGCTGGCTGAGGTGATTAACGTGCTAATTTTCATTATTATCTTTCCCGGTTTACCTGCATTGATTTACATGTGTTTATGTGTTCCAAGCTCTTAATGACGCATCTTTACGCTGGTAAAGAGGATGGAGTGTTTCGTTATTATTGACTTCTACAAAGCATAGCAGTGGATAATCGGTTAGTACTGCCGCCACTTTCCGATTCCGCGAACGATGTGAGTCATGGTTGCCCCCGGGCGACCACAATTCGATCAACACGAGCGGCCAGCCGCTGAAGCACTCGCCGGTTACGTGAGCCGATCGGTGCTGGCGGCGTTTGATGTCTTCAGGCCGTGTCGCGCACCAGCCCCGTGTGTCACGAAGTCAACAGCAGAACGTACGGGACTCGTTGAACTATCAGAGCTGACCGATCTACCGATAGCTAAAAATTTCGATACTGATGACGATAGAAAAGCGGAGATATGAATAGGAGCCGCGGGTTGGGCTTCAACTTTTATCGAGCAGATTCGAGCCTGATTCTAAGCGTCTGACTCAACTATGACTCTCAAAAGTATAGATGAGTCTCTTGCTCTGGCTGAAGTAGAGAATGCCGAGACAGTAGATGGTTGGCTAAAGTAATATTTTTAGATGTATAAAGTAATGGAGGTCACTTCACCAGGATGTGTGCAGCGCTCTTTCACTTCACTCGTTACTCACCTTGGCGCGTTGCACTCCAGTGATCTCGATCTGTTATCTAGCACGCTCGGTGTGCTTGTCTGAACCCCGGATGCCGTATGGTTTCAGTACGGACTCCGGCTGTCTGCGCTCGGACATCTTGGCCTTGTCTTTCTGCAGAATCGGTCAGGTGCGGGTCGTTTTACGCGAGGTACGCGATTCTTTCACCAGCTTGATGCTGCCATGCTGGTGAACAAACCGCACGATTCACTAACCATCCAGGCTGAACCGATAACGCGCAAATCCTTCATCGCCGTCTCCGGCTGATTCAATTTTTACAGCAGTCACATCATTAACGTATTTTTTTCCTTGCGGCCCTGTGTCAAAGGTAACGCTGGCACCGACAATCTTGGCAAACGACCAGTTCGAATCCGCTTTAGGATTAATAGTGCCCTTGCTGACAATGTATCGCACGATAACATCGCGATTGGTATCAGGCCCGACAAATACCGTCACCTCGCCATTAATATCTGGAAAATTACCACCACCACCGGCACGATAGTTATTGGTTGCAACGATGAACTGCTGTGCAGGGTCAATAGCCTGGCCTTCGTACTGTAGATCAGCAATGCGACTGGCGTCTGCGTTAACCATTTCGCCATCAGCGTTATATTTTGAAGCCTGAGTCAGGTCAATGCGATAGGTCACACCGTCTATGACGTCAAAATTGTAAGAAGGGAACTCAGGGTTAATTAACGGTTGGTCAGCTATGCCAGCAGATACCTGATTGAAGATACCTGCAGAGCGCTCCAGCCACTCTTTGACCTGTGCGCCATTGATGGATACTGCGCGAACGGTGTTCGGATACAGGTACAGATCAGACACGTTCTTGATGGCAACATCACCGACCGGTACATCGGTGTAGTACTCAGGGCCACCTCGTCCACCCGCCTTGAACGGGGCTGCTGCAGACAGTACTGGCAGTCCTTCCCATTCGGTACCTTTCATCATGTCAGTGATGTACCAGATTTGCGCCTGACTAACGATCTGTACCGAAGGATCGTCTGCCACCAGCGCAAAATAGGAGTGCAACGGTGCCGCTGTTTTACCCACTGCTCGTCTGATATAGGCCAACGTCGCTTCGTGATCATCTTTGACAGAATCCAGAACGGCCTGTTGACTATCAACCAAGGGCACATTTGTCCGCTCCACCCGTTCGAATATTGGACGGGCTTCCGTTTCAAACGACACGACCTGCCATTGATCCCCATCCTTTTCAACCAGTAGATCCATCAGACCCATGTGGGAGCCCCAAAAGCCTGCCATGACGGCCGGTTTATCAAACAATGTGCCTTTTTCAGCATCTATACCGGGTAGATCAGCATACTTGGCGCTGGGGAATACCAGATGATGATGCCCGGTAAGAATGCCGTCTATCCCATCAACCGCAGCCAGGTGAAGCGAAGCGTTTTCCATGCCCTCACTGAAACTGCCCGCTTCAATGCCTGAATGTGAAAGCGCTATGACAATATCAGCGCCAGCTTCACGTACTTCCGGTACCCAGGCCTGAGCGGCGGATACGATATCGCGGGTTTCAACGTTACCTTCAAGCCAGCGGCGGTCCCAGTTGAGAATTTGTTGTGGCACAAAACCAATCAGCCCGACTTTAATGTTGTGGACGTTGCCATCACCATCGGTGACTTCGCGATCCAGGATGACATACGGTTTCACGTTTGGCAGTAATACATCCTGACCCACCGTTGCACCGAGCTTACCTGCAGCAACGTTCGCACAGACAACAGGAAAGTCTGCTCCCGCCAACGACGCTTCAAGAAAATCCAGACCATAGTTGAATTCGTGATTCCCCAGCGTTGTGGCATCAAATCCCAGTGTATTCATAGCTGCAATCACAGGGTGTATATCACCCGCGGACATGCCTTTTTCATAGGCAATGTAGTCACCCATTGGGTTACCCTGTAAAAAGTCGCCGTTGTCGATTAACAAGCTATTACTGGCTTCATCTCGAATCGATTTAATAATTGAGGCGGTTCGAGCCAATCCAACGTTGTCAATAGGTTTATCTCCGTAATAGTCATACGGATAGACGTGTACGTGTAAATCGGTGGTTTCCATTATGCGCAGATGCGCCTGATTACTTTTCGCGAATACCGAGTAGGGGTGCAGAACCGCAAGAGAGCCGACAGCGCCGGCTGCCTGAAGAAAGTGACGACGGGATACGGGGTGCTTGTTCTTTCTCATGGTCAAGTGTCCTTAAGATAGGTAAATCACAAGATATGCATACTCAGAACAATACCAGATTCACGCTACTGTGATGTGAGGAAACCGTCCTGCCAGTCTGTAAGACTTGAACAACCACAATTGCTGACCAGTCAGATTAAGGTGAGCATCAGAATCAGGAAGGCCACGTTTCACAGCACACCCGAATACCAATGGCCAGTTCGGATGTTATGGTCCTTACCACAGTGTTATCAATACACAAACGGACTCAACATAGAAGCTCTCCAGCCGTTTGACAGGAATGACTTTCCCTATTAAGGATGTGATTCACGTGCAAGCATGCTCACACGGATCACTCGTACAGGTCCGTTCTAGAGGCCTTCATCTGTAAACGATACTGGCGCGATACATCGCATCCACAGATACATGTCCAACATGCGTATCAAGAAATTTTAGTTTATGAATGCAAGTAATCCAGTGAAATCTCAGCTAATTATTGCTCTTAGGCGCAAAGACTGCCACCACGGTGAGTCCTTCAGGCTCATTAGGGCCATCGATTCCTCAGATGTCAGATCTGGTGCGAAAACGTGCCTGTGCCCCGACCTACTGAGAAACTACTCAAATTGCAGCTAATATCCTGTCCTACAAGCTATAGAATATTCAATGCTCGTGTCGCAAGGGCTCGTGTGTAAGCGTTGATCTTGCCATGCGAGGGCATCCAGCCCAGTAAAAACCGGTAGAAATCTGTCCAGGCGATCGAATACAAAGCTCGCCATTCAGATTCAAGTGCTGCAATCTCGATCTGGCTCATTTGCTGTTCCAAAGCGCTGTTTAACTGCTCAAAGTACCCATCTAACAATGATTGCTCGTAATGTGTGCAGTCGGCTTCGGTTAAGCAACTTCCCAAAAGGTAGGCCACGTCTCTCATTCCGCAACCACGACCCACGTATTGAAAATCAACGGCCGCGGCTTTTTCCATCGTGGCACTGAAACAGAAGTTAGCCAGCTTTGCATCACCGTGCACCAAAGTCTGGTAGCGCGCTTGCCTCAGACGTTTGTCGAGTTCAGAAGCTGCAGCTTTTATCGGTCCATGAGCCATGTTCCTGTATTCATCCTGACGTGTTGCAAGATGCCAGTAACAACCCTCCTCCCATAAGCCTAAACCCTTGTTATTCATGAATCTGGCGTGAAACCTGGCTAGCCACCTGAGACAGACACGAGTCTGGTCGACAGTGAGCTGGGTGCACGTGAGTGGATATTGTTCAGATAAGTCTTCTAGCAAAATGAGTCGCTGTGCAGTTTGTACATGGATACCTAGCGCTGTCGGGACTTTACAGTCCGGCTCACAACTTAGCGCATAGTTTTCATACCAGGCACATTCCACTTCATAGGATCGTACTTTTCGTGCGAAGGAGTTATCAGTATTCCAACCACGAGGATGTTCTGTGTTTTGCTTGTAAGTGATTTGTTTTAATACCGCAGTGGGGTGGAGTCTAGAATCTGAATGCAATCTAATAATGCGCCCTTGATTGCTCCATAGGGATTGCATGTGCTCTTCTACATGAAACGTAGATGCACCCAAAGACTCCTCTATGAACTGCCTAGAGATACCGTTCAATTGCTTATCAGGAGGTGTGTTCATCTTGTGCCGCAAGATGCTAATACGACCCGGAAATTACTAATTTTTTCGATCTCGTTTTGCACGGTTTAATCATGAACTGCTCTGCCGAATTATCCCCATAATTGCACACCATGCTGTTCAACTCCCAAATTAGTATTCACATTCCGATACATCTGTATTCCTAAACGATAGAATTACGGATGTGACCATGCGAGTAGTTGAACCCGTTCGGCCGATAGCCATTATCGAGCCCGAAACGGATTCTGCTACAGTCTGTATTGACCACGAACGCTTTGTTCATGTTCTCGCCGAGTTTTATAATTTCTCCCAGTTTAATAATCACACAAGCTAGTTGCAGTGTATAGAAACTTACAGGAAGTAATTTCAAAGGTTTAACAGCATTAAATCTGGATTAAGCATGAAAAGAACATTAGCAACAATACACGAGATGCTGGAGCGCAACCCACATCTCAACAGATACTTGCTAAGTAGAGTTCTTGCTGGCTCAATCTTGGAGGGTGCAAATTGGGCGTTAAGGAATGGAAATACGCTCGGTTATCTCCGTGAGTCCTGCGAGGGGTTATTGATTAATTGTTGGCCTAATTAACATTAAGTGAGACGAAGCTTACTTGGCAACTTGTCGGCGGCTGATGATAAACACACCTGTGATTGTTGTCAGCCCACAGATCATCAGATAAAGGCGCAGTTGGGATACACGCCTAATTCAATAGGCCCCGTTTTCACTGAGCAATAGATGGATGGTTTCTGCCAATACGCGATAACCGTCGGCGTTGAAATGCACGCGGTCAGATTTCAGTTTGGGTTTTTTGAGTAGCTTGGACACGATGTTCTTTTCCAGCGGCAAACCATGCTCTTCAGCAAGCTCTGCGTACCATGGTGCTGAACTTGAGAACAGCGATTTTTCTGGAACGCCAACCAACACTAATTGCGCCCCGCGTGCCTGGATGGTGCGAATCATTTGGTCCAGGTTGGCTTTTGTTTGCTGTGCTGGCAGATTTCGTAGTACATCGTTCCCGCCTTCAAACAAGATAACCAATGCTGGGTCGTGCTCGTCTAAAACGCTCGGCAGACGTAGCTTGCCTTCGGCGGTTGTTTCGCCCGACACGCCGGCATTGATCACCGTGACACTCGACAGCGCTTGAAGCACAGCGGGATAGGCCTTGTCAGGTGTAGTACCAAGACCGAAGGTCAGGCTATCGCCAAAGGCAACGATGGTGTCGCCAGAGTTCAGGGGCTGCAGGGCATCGCTTGAGCCGCAACCGGCCAGCGCAACACACAACACGAGCATCGTATGCCGTAGGTAATAATGGGCTTTGATTAGCAGGCCGTTGAAAATCGGCACGATTGATTCTGAGGCTGCATCGTCACACAAATTCTGACCAGCGCTGCATCTCTCAATTGAGAAAGTTCGATGTTCTTAACTTTGAAGCCAATGGTTTACCTTTTGCGCAAAAATCCCCATTGGTGCCGTTATTTCATCAACATGACCTTGATCGGCGCAATGCTCAAGTTCATTCATCAGTAGGCAGCCATTCTGATGAGATTGAACGCACTGCTATTGATTAGCATTAACGTTAGATTCTTCTCCAGGCCTCGATACGCTGATTTTCGAAGACTACCAACTGTTTTCATCCAGCCAAATGGCTCTTCGACTCGCTTTCGTTTTATTTGACTTATTTCGTAGCCAGCCGTGCTCGTGGTTCTGCCATCAACGTATCCGCGACTCTTCTTCGCGGCAACATGGGGCGTTATCCCGTGCTCTCGACAGCCTTGCACAAAACGTTTTGTATCATAGCCCTTGTCTGCCGCGACAGTTCTTCCAGAGCGCTTGCTTTGCTTCGCCAACAGCTCAAGTCCTGCATCCCACTCCTTACTCGTACCCGCTGTTGTTAACGTGGCATCCACTATCAGACCGTTCCGATTTTCGATGACAATGTGCCCCATGTAGCACAGCTTGGAGCTGGAACCAACGCTTTTGCGGTACAGCCGTGCGTCAGGATCAGTGGTTGAGTGATGCGTATCGTTCTTTCGTTTCTGACCTTTGAAGTCAACATCCTTGTTTCTGTTCTTTGGACCTTTCGGATCGTCCTCGTTCTTGGGTTGATCTTTTGGAACAAACGATTTCATGGATGCACTGGCCTCGATCAACGTGCCATCAACTGAGAAATGATCACGCGACATCAGCCGTTTGGCATAGGCCTGCTTCTTGATCTCATCGAATAGTCTCTGAGCTATATCGGCCGTCAGCACACGATCCCGATTCTTGGAAAACGTAGAGTGATTCCACACAGGATCATCAATACCCAGGCCGACGAACCAGCGAAACAGCAAGTCGTAGTCGAGCCTTTCTACTAATTGCCGCTCAGAGCGTATGGAATAGAAAATCTGTAGAAACTGCGCCCTGAGCAGCATTTCCGGTGCGATCGAGCTACGACCAAACTCTGAATACAGAGCGCTGAAATCAGCGTCCAAGGCTTTTAGCGCCTTATCCACTACACGACGAATTTTACGTATCGGGTGATCCTGAGGTACGCGTTGCTCAAGGTCGACATAGCTGAACATGCCTCGCTGCGGATCAATCTCACCACGCATTGATTGTCTCCAAACCGGTTTCTGCTATTGTCGCACTATCACGGTGTTTTTCAACAGCCTG
>CALKXZ010000293.1 GCA_938003775.1 uncultured Granulosicoccus sp.
AGTTACATGCATCATATATACGTATATACTACGTACATGCGTGCCGATAGTACTCGGGGAAGGTAGAATAATGCGCTCGCACATCAACCCCATGACTCATGGCATTGAATACTGCCTGAAGATGCTGGTGCACATACGCTATACGGGGCTGATCATTGATAATGCCGTTGTCGATCTCGTGATTGAAGGCGGCGCCATTTTCAGTGATATAACAAGGGGGTAGGGTGTAACGCTTGTGCAAAGAAACTAACAAGTCGCTGAACGTATTGGCGTCAATCTCCCAACCGATGTCTGTCGTGGGCACACCGGAACGCTTGACAGTGGTCGTTGCCGGAAACGGTTTATCCACTGTGTGATCAGTGGTGACATAGCTCGGTGTGTAGAAATTAAGCCCCCAGTAATCCAGTGGTTGATGTATGTCACGCAAGTCATCAGACCAGTCGGACGGGAGTAAATTACCCAGATGCGTTGCGATGTCCTGCGGGTATTGACCCTTGAACAGTGGGCCAAAATATAAATCGTTGTGAAAGGTTTCGTGGCGAACAGCTGCCTGGCGATCCTGCTCGGTATCGCTGGCCGGATAGACAGATTGAGCATTGAGCACAATGCCCAACGGTACGTCAGCCCTTGAAGCACGCATAGCCTGAATGGCCAGACTGTGAGCGCGATGCTGCCCGTGGACAACTGCCATGGCCTTGCCAAGACTGCGCTCGCCGGGCGCATGAATACCTTCCAGGTAACCCAACATGGCTGAGCACCAAGGCTCATTGAACGTGGTGATTGCCTCTATTCGATCACCGTAGTGATCCATAACACTAGCGGCATAGTGCGCAAAGGCATCAGCGGTACCGCGATCGATCCAACCGCCTTGGTCGGCCAGTGTTTGCGGGAGATCCCAGTGGTACAGAGTTGCGTAGGGTTTTATGCCGCGTTCGAGAGCACCGTCTATTAAGCGATCGTAGAAGGCCAGGCCACGGGTATTGAGCTGGCCTTTGCCGGTGGGAAAAAGTCGAGACCAAGCGATGGAGAATCGGTAGGCATCAACGCCCAGCGAAGCAATCAGATCCAGATCCTTTTCCCACAAATGATAGTGATCACAGGCGACATCGCCTGTATCACCGTTAACGACCCGACCCGGTGTGTGTGAGAACGTATCCCAGATCGAAGCGCCGCGCCCATCCTGTTCAACGCCACCTTCAATCTGGTAGGCCGCCGTTGCGACGCCGAAGATAAACTCACGAGGAAAGTTCAGCTGATCAGTTGATTCAGGCCAGGCAGGGGATGCAGATGTCATAGTGAAGGTTGTGTGTTAGAACAGTCCTTCTACGTCACCTGCTGAATTCAGACGTATGACTTCAGCTGACGGGATACGCGGTAGCCCAGGCATGGTCATAATTTCACCGCACACAACCACAACGAATCCTGCCCCTGCTGAGAGCCTGACTTCTCTGATTGGGACTGAGTGTCCGGTGGGTGCTCCGCGCAAATTCTGATCGGTTGAGAAGCTGTATTGCGTTTTGGCCATGCACACGGGCAAATGGCCGTAACCGGCAGCTTCCCACTGGCGTAGCTGATCACGTATTTTCTTGTCGGCTAAAACTTCATCTGCTCGGTAGATGCGTTTAGCGATAGTTTCAATTTTCTCAAACAATGGCATTTCATCTGCATACAACGGGCTGAATTGGGAGGCACCACTGTCAGCGATCTCCGCAATTCGGGTGGCCAGCGCTTGCGTGCCTTTTGATCCATCCGCCCAGTGTTTGCACAGAATTGCTTCTGAACCCAACGTTTCGACATACTGCTTAATCGCTTGTACTTCGGCGTCGGTGTCGGTAAAGAAATGATTAATGGCAACCACTGCTGGCACGCCAAACGATTTAACGTTCTCGATGTGTCTACCAAGGTTGGCACAACCTTGATTAACGGCACCAACGTTCTCATCGCCCAAGTCTTCGCGGGCCACACCACCGTTCATTTTCATAGCGCGTACGGTTGCTACGATTACCACAGCATCTGGGGATAAGCCCGCCTTGCGGCACTTGATATTCATGAATTTTTCAGCCCCCAGATCCGCACCGAAGCCTGCTTCAGTGACCACATAGTCCGCCAGTTTCAACGCCGTTCGGGTAGCTACAACTGAATTACAACCGTGCGCAATGTTTGCGAAAGGCCCACCGTGCACAAAAGCCGGGTTGTTTTCGAGCGTCTGTACCAGGTTAGGTTGCATCGCATCTTTAAGCAGCACAGTCATCGCGCCATCAGCTTTGATGTCGCGGCAATAAATGGGCGTGAGGTCGCGTTTGTAAGCCACGATAATATCGCCAAGGCGTTTCTCTAAGTCTTCCAGGTCTTTGGCAAGGCACAGAATGGCCATGACCTCTGAAGCTACGGTAATATCAAAACCAGCTTCACGCGGGAAACCATTGGTGGCACCACCGAGGCTGGTAGTGATCTGTCGCAGCGCGCGATCATTCATATCAACAACACGTCGCCATACAACACGGCGCGAATCAATCTCCAACTGATTACCCCAATAGATATGATTATCGATCATCGCAGAGAGTAGGTTGTGCGCTGAAGTAATGGCATGAAAGTCACCGGTGAAATGCAAATTCATTTCTTCCATCGGAATCACCTGAGCATAGCCACCGCCGGCGGCACCGCCTTTCATGCCAAAGCAAGGCCCCAGTGAAGCTTCGCGAATACAAATGGCTGTTTTCTTACCAATCGCATTGAGCCCGTCACCCAGACCAACGGTGGTGGTGGTTTTACCTTCTCCTGCTGGTGTTGGGTTAATAGCGGTAACCAGGATTAATTTGCCATCGGGCTTGCCTTCCTGTGCGGCAATAAACTCAGCCGATACCTTGGCCTTGTCATGGCCGTAGGGCAGTAGGTGTTCTCCGCCAATACCCAGCTTGTCACCAATTTCCTGAATCGGTTTTTTGGTGGCAGCTCGTGCAATTTCTATGTCGGTCAGATGGGCCATGTGTCGTGAAGGTCTCGCAGTGGGTGTTGTAAATGAACGGGTGCTTATTCAGCGGCTTCATCGTCGGTATTCAGCGCAATCACCTTGGCTGCCGAGTATTTGAATTCAGGGATTTTGCCGTACGGATCCAAAACCGGATTGGTCAGTGTGTTGGCGGCCGCTTCAACATAGGCAAACGGCATGAACACTTGACCTTCTGCAACGGCACGATCTGCTCGCGCCATCACATCGATGGAGCCACGGCGTGTTGAGATACGCACCTTGTTGCCAGCGGCTGTGCCCAGTGCACGCAACGTTTTTGGGTGCAGCGAACAGTTGGCCTCTGGTTCCAGGGCATCGAGCACACTCGCTCGACGCGTCATTGATCCGGTGTGCCAGTGTTCCAATTGCCGACCGGTGATTAGGATCATTGGGTATTGATCATCAGGCATTTCCGCCGGTGCCACGATCGATGCCGGTGTAAACTTAGCCCGGCCCTCGGCACGTGGAAACCCATCACCAAACACAATGGATTGTCCGGGATCTTCCGGACTCAGACTGGGGTAGGTGACCGCCTCTTTTTCCAGTCGCTCCCAGCTAATGTTATCCAGAGAATCCATGGAGCGCTTCATCTCGTTGAAGACTTCACGCGGATGGGTGTATGACCAGTCAAGACCGAGCCGGTTAGCCAGTTGTGTGGTAATCCACCAGTCCTCTTTTGCGTCGCCTGGCGGGGCTACTGCCGGTCGTCCCA
The DNA here is from genome assembly GCA_938003775.1 of uncultured Granulosicoccus sp. Lineage (GTDB taxonomy): Bacteria > Pseudomonadota > Gammaproteobacteria > Granulosicoccales > Granulosicoccaceae > Granulosicoccus. The sequence goes on from CALKXZ010000293.1 coordinate 3,720, forward strand.
TCTGCACCTGACGGTTGGTGTTGGTGACCGTGCCACACTTTTCAGGCCAGGCTGCAGCGGGCAGAATGACATCGGCGTAGTTGGCGGTTTCGGTTAAGAAAATGTCCTGTACAACCAGATGTTCAAGCTTGGCTAACGCATCTCGTGCGTGTTCCACGTCTGGGTCTGACATGGCGGGGTTCTCACCCAGTACATACAAGCTTTTAATGTGATCATCATGAATGGCATCCATGATTTCGACCACGGTTAAGCCTTTTTCATTAGAGTAGTCATCGGTACCCCAGATGTCTTTGAACAGAGAGCGCACGCCGTCGTCTGTTACGCTCTGATAATCGGGTAGAAACATCGGTATCAGGCCAGCGTCTGATGCGCCTTGTACATTGTTCTGACCACGCAGTGGATGCAGTCCTGCACCGGGGCGACCTATGTGGCCACACATCAGTGCCAGTGAAATCAGGCACCGTGAGTTGTCCGTACCGTGAATATGTTGCGACACACCC
>CALKXZ010000294.1 GCA_938003775.1 uncultured Granulosicoccus sp.
GCTTTGCTCAAAGCGCCTGAGATTCGGGAAAAGATAGTGGTAGTCTGGACGTCCGGGTATCCCTCATCTTCACCTCATAGCAACAGGCCGGCGCTCAATCTTGTGCAGGACCCACATGCGTCGCGACTACTCTTTGATTGTGGCGTTGCGCATGTGTATTTGCCGGGTTACCAAGTTGGTGCTCAGCTTAAAATCTCATTGCCGGAAATGGAGCACAACGTAAGAGGTCGCGGTGCTATTGGCGAATATTTGTATCATCTATATACTCACAACCCGCTGCACGAGCTATTCGCGCTGGAAGACACTGCACGCCGAACATGGGTAATCTGGGATATCATCACTATTGCCTGGTTGATAAATCCGGAGTGGGTGCCCACATGGCTAACAACAGCTCCAATACTTGATGAAGACCTCTTTTGGCAGAAAAACTCAGAGCGGCATATTATGCGAGAAGCGTACGATGTCCAGCGCGATGAAATATTTATTGACTTTTACGACAAACTGCCATCTGGTGTTAGATAATGATCACCAGAGATGAATAAAATTAGTCTGTATAGATAACAATTGTTCTCTCACCTAAGTTGGACCGCTTAGTTCGAATTTACACGATTAGAATATAAAATATGACTTCTTCAATAAAACCAGGCTTACTTGCCTCAACCATGGTGTTTTTCCTTCAGTCTGTATCGGTGGGTGCTCAGGCAGATACGGTGGATGGAGACCAGCTTGTCGGCCAGCCCTGGGATGATATCGTATCAATGGCCAAAGGCGGTGAAGTGAATTGGTTCCTGTGGGGTGGCTCTGACAATATTAATCAATATGTGTCGGAGTACGTAGGTGGCATACTCAAGAATGACTATGGTATTAAACTGAACCGCGTAGGTGTTAGTGATACGGTTGAAGCGGTCAACATTGTGTTGGGTGAAAAAGAATCAGGAGTTACAGAGAGTGGCTCCGTTGATATGATCTGGATTAACGGTGAAAATTTCCGCACAATGAAGCAAGGGGGGCTGGCCTATTGTGGTTACACCGAAACGCTGCCCAATAACCAATTAGTCGATTGGGATAACGCGGCAATCGCTAACGACTTTGGGGTGCCAGTCGATGGCTGCGAAGTACCTTGGTCAACGGCTCAATTTGCGTTTGCTTACGACACTGCTAGAACAAAAACGCCGCCCAAGTCTATTGAAGAGCTCATCGAATGGATAAAAGCCAATCCGGGTCGTTTCACGTACCCGGCGCCACCTGATTTTAACGGTGCGGTGTTCATACGGCATGTGTTTTATTATGCTGCTGGCGGTGTAGAAAATATATTGGGCGAGTTCGACCAAGCCAAGTTTGACGAGGTATCAGCCAAAACCTGGGCTATACTCAATGACTTAGAACCATCGTTATGGCGCGAAGGTAAAACCTATCCCACATCCATCAACGCCATGAATCAACTCTACGCCAATTCAGAAGTCGATCTGACTTTCAACTACGAACCAGCCGGTGTTGGACTCAATATCGAAAACGGTATATTTCCACCGACTACACAAGGTTACGGTTTCAGTGACGGCACTATCGGCAATACAAATTACACGATAATTCCATTCAATTCGCCCAATAAGGCAGCAGCATTGGTCTTACAGAACGTATTGTTATCGGGTGAAGCCCAGTATCAGAAAGCATTACCCACGGTTTGGGGGGCAGCACCAGCCATAGATGTGTCCCGAACCAGTAATGATATACAAGCTAAATTCGCCCAAATTAAAGCACACCCTAACGTTGTTCCCGCGCAAGAGCTGGCCAAGAACTCGCTCCCAGAGTTACAGGCTTCATGGGTATCGGCAATCGAACAAGGTTGGCTTGCGAATGTGGGTAATTAAATTGTATTTTGGCAAAAATTGAATGTCTTGTTAGCATTGTTTGCCAAGACATTTCGACAGTTAAACACGTAGCTGGCAGTGTTACCTATAATATGAGGTTCAGATACCTCAGGTGACACTGGCATCTACAGTGGGGCTTGATAACACTATTTGGGCGCTGACTGTGGAGTGTTTTTAAGGCACTGCCTACTAGCGTCACATCCTCATTAATCAACATGTCAGATCGAATACGTATAGTAGTACTACTGTTTCCTGCAATGTTGATTATTGTCGTGCTGTTTTTTGGCGGGCTTGTCGTTGGATTGATGCGTAGTTTTAACTACATGCCGGTGATAGGGCTTACTGAGCCAAACCTACAGGCATATTGGTCAGTATTTACTGATCAAGAATTTTTTCTCTCCTTTCTGTTGACTTTCCACATCGCTTTTACGTCAACAGTAATTTCGTCAGTGTTGGCCATTGGCGCGGCCCTATTGTTAAGGCGCCGTTTTGTGGGCCGAGCGCTCGTGAATTTCTTGTTTCAACTCAATCTAACCGTACCTCATTTGGTAGGTGCTATCGGGATTTTATACTTATTCTCACAATCAGGCAGTTTTGCCCGGTTAGCAGCTGAATGGGGCATGATTGCAGGGCCAGCTGATTTTCCTGAATTGATATTTGACCCCTATGCTATTGGCATCATTATTCAGTATGTCTGGAAGGAGATTCCATTCATTGGATTAATTGTGTTGGCAAATATGCAGTCAATTGGTGAAGATTATGAAAGTGTAGCGCGCTCATTGGGTGCGACTCGGTGGCAAGCCTTTAGATACGTACTGCTACCGTTGCTACTTCCCGGAGTTCTATCAGCGTCGGTTATGGTGTTCGCGTTTACGTTTGGGGCCTATGAAATACCCGCTTTGCTGGGCGCAAATTTTCCAGCCGCATTACCCGTTTTGGCGTATCGCAAATACACAGACGTGGACTTGGCAGCAAGGCCCGAGGCCATGGCTATGGCTATTGTCATTGCGTTACTAAGCGCCGTCATGATCGTTATTTACCTACGCTATTCACGACGTCGGATTCGAGACTGATATGCTCGGGCGCGATGGTTTCGGTATTCGTAGTTTCCGCATTCTCAGTGGTATTTTTCTGATCGTATGGTTAGTGCTACCGCTATTGCCATTAGCTATCTGGTCATTTGCACACGGTTGGTTCTACCCAAGTCTTTTACCTAATCAGTGGTCATTGAAGGCTTGGGAGTATGCATTGTCCGATACCGCTGGTGTAATCGACAGCCTATGGTTAACCATTGGTATTTCACTTGCAGCGACGTTCCTGTCAATACTCGTCGGTGTACCTGCGGGCCGCGCACTGGGTATGTATAAATTTCCCGGCAAGGGACTGGTTGAGTTACTGATACTCGCACCGGTTATTGTCCCGGGAATTGCGGTAGTTCTAGGTATTCACTCTATTTTTTTATATATCGGTTTGAACAATACAGTGACTGGGGTCATTCTTGTTCATCTGGTACCGACCCTACCGTACATGATTCTGGTGATGTCAGGAATTTTCGCGAATTTCGAGCCAGCTTATGAAGCGCAGGCCAGAAGTCTGGGTGCGTCAGCGTTCAAAACATTTTGGTATGTGACCTTACCTGCCATAATGCCTGGCATTGTCGTGGGTGGGCTGTTTGCTTTCCTCGTATCTTGGAGTCAGTATATTTTAACGTTACTAATCGGTGGTGGACGAGTCGTTACATTGCCGTTGTTACTGTTTAATTTTGCTACATCAGGACGCAATGACATAACAGGCGCTATAGGCATGATTTATATCCTACCTGGCGCTATCATTCTTCTGTTGACTGCGCGCCATTTGTCGGGTCGTAGTGGTGCTGTAGGGGGCTTTGGTCAGATTTGACACACGTATCTATTCAATCACTGACAAAGACCTATCCCGGTTCATCCGAACCATCCCTGGATAATTTATCGCTTGAAATAGCATCCGGCGAGCTTGCCGCATTACTGGGTCCATCAGGTTGTGGTAAGACCACCACGATGAAGATGATTGCGGGTCTACTAGAACCGACATCGGGCGATGTGACTTTCGATGGCCGTTCAGTTCTCAGAGACAAACCAGAACATCGCGGCGTCGTCATGGTGTTCCAGAATTACCTATTATTTCCTTATATGAGTGTGGCTGAAAACGTTGGTTTTGGCTTAAAGATGCGCAAGGTAAATAAGGTTGAGATAGATAATAGAGTCAACGATATGCTTGCATTGGTTAAGCTACCGGGTTTGGGAAAGCGAAAACCGAGCGAATTATCTGGAGGGCAACAGCAACGCGTAGCACTGGCCAGAGCACTAATAGTACAACCTAAGGTTCTGCTGTTGGACGAGCCTTTGTCTAATCTTGATGCGCACTTACGGTTTGAAATGCGTGATCTGATTCGCTCACTTCAGCAAGAGATGGGCATTACTACCCTATTCGTAACGCATGACCAGGAAGAAGCGGTGGTGCTGGCAGACAAGGTAGCCCTCATTCTAGATGGGCGCATGAAGCAGTACGATAGCCCAGACGTGTTTTACAAACGACCGGTGGATAAGGCGACTGCTCGTTTCTTTGGCGGGCAGAATTTTCTTAATGGAAATGCCACTAATGGGCAATTTAAAACATCATTTGGTGTGCTGGATTTACCGATCGATTGTCGTCGCGGTACAGGAACACTAACGTTTCGACCAGAAAATATTTGTGTAACCGGTAAAACGACTGAGACTAATACAATTAATGCCCAACTCGTGGAGAAAATCTATCTCGGTACGCAAACACGCTTGAAACTTGCTGTTGGTACCGAATTTATTCACGCTGTAGTGAATCCCGCTGAAGTGGAGAATCTTGAACAAGGGCAGAGGGTTAATATAGCTATTCCACCAGAATCGCTGTGGGTATTAACTTCGTGAGTGTCCATTGGTAAAAAAACATGCTCAGTGTCTCCCGAACCAACAGCCGCCTGTTTGCCACGATGGCAGTTAAGTTTGTACTAGTCTCTTGTAATGTAATGCAATTTAGTTTGGGCTAGGGTATGTGAGTAACAGGCACAACGTTTATGGTTTAACTCTGTCAGTTCTCACTAGTACGGTTTATCCATTGTGTTTAAAATGACAACGCTGTCAAACTGATGTTATGTTCTTTAACCGTATTCGATACCTGAAACATCAACAAGATGTCTCATTCTCACGAGTGATTCTGAGCAGCGCGAGTGCGAGCAGTGCGAACAGTGAGAGCAGTGAGAGCAGTGCGAATGCAGCGAATGCGACACGTAGCCTAGCAACTTCGCTGATGAACCCGACTGCTACGGGACTTGCCATCAGCGTAACGAAGCATATGAAAGACATAGTAGCTACATCGCGTTCCGGCTGATCTGATCAACGCGCGGCAATCGACAATGCGATGGGATAGACCAACGCAACACCAACGCCTGTTACTCCTGCGCCGACAAGGACAAGATTCAACGAAGTAGCTCTTGCATTCATGAGCAAACCCGCACTGGCGCATACGATGGAGACACCTACCACGGTTCGCTCTCCGAACCGTTCGAGTGCTTCGTCCCCCAATAGCCGGACCACAGCCCCATGGCGGTCGAAATGACGACGAACAAGAGCGTTGATGTGAACGGAGCTGCGCCGAGTTCGTCGCGAAGGAATATCGCACCCCAATCACGTACGATCCCCTTAAGCGCTAAAGTTCCGAGTGGCAGAATGCAGAGCAGCAAAAGCGCGACCGGTGGAATGCGGTCACGAATCGTCGGCAATGCGATTTTTGCTGCAACGGGCCGTCGGGGCACTTGCGGCAACATACGCGAAAGTACGCCCCCCGTTAAAACGCCGAATACCCCCACGCCAACGCTCTGCACGAATGGGCTAGCAGAGAAAACGCTACT
>CALKXZ010000295.1 GCA_938003775.1 uncultured Granulosicoccus sp.
CGATGACCGCATCGAGTGCTGGTACATCATCACACAATTCTAACCCGACCGTTGCAGTACCCTGCACCGTACCCAGACCTTCAAACGGGTGGACCAAAGCACGCCCCTCGCTTCGCTGAATATCATTAACAATCTGGATCAATTCGCTGATTGTGTCACCCAGTTCAATCTGCGCACCATACGCTTTTACGTTTTCAAGCCTGAATACATTAGCCGTTCTTGGCATAACGACTTTTGCACTGACACCCAGCATTCGTGCCGCATAGGCGGTTGCTATGGCATGATTTCCGGCTGAAAACGCAGTAACTCCAGGAAATGGTGTTTCATCATCGTGCTCATTATCGTGCTCATTGAGCAGTGTTTGAATAACATTGATAGCTCCCCGCGCTTTGAAACTACCGGTGCGCTGCAGCAATTCAAGCTTGATAAATACATCGCTGTGTGATCCACCCACGTCAGCAGGCACAGGCCAACGGATAGTCGGTGTGCGCATCACATTAGGCGCAATACGCTGCGCCACATAACGCAAATTAGTGAGTGATAGAGATGTTGTCGGATTCATGGTGACGCTTACCTGATTGACAGCGCACAATAACAGAGCGCAACACTGCTGCCTTGCTAACACGCAGCGGCTCGGAATTGACCCAGAAACAAACCGCGCGCGCAGGTGGCATTGAATATTTCGATGGCTGTTGAAAAACTATACGAAAAGCTATACCCGCCGCACGAGAATACACTTGTGCCAATTTACATAGAAAAGAACCTACGAAATCCTACTGATAGGCGCATCGTCAGGGGTTTTCCCCCAGTGGGTGGTCATGAGCTGCGTATTCACCGTACAAACTACAAGAGACTTGGCTTGCAAGTGTCAGTCTTGCGCTACACAGTAGTCATCTATAATTGACGCAGCAGCTGTTATTGAATTTTCTGAGTAGGTTTACTCTTGTGCACATGATCGTAATACTAGCAACAACTGACCAACCCACCCGTGCCACCTATACTTGCGTGACATCAAGGCGACGTCCATCATGAAAAAAAGAATTGCATTTTCCCTTGTGGGTTTGTTACTGGTCATCGGTCTTTTGGGCGGCGTGAAAGCACTGCAGATCAAAGAATTGATTGCTGCAGGTGCCGACATGCAATTACCGCCGACTACCATCACCGCTGTCGAGGTGAAGAACGCAAACTGGGAAACCACGCTGACATCCATTGGGACGTTAGAAGCGGCACAAGGTGTCGTCATCACTGCCGATCTTCCCGGTCGTGTGGCCAATCTGTACTTCGATGGTGGTGAGCGGGTTTCTGCCGGTGATTTACTCCTGGAGCAGGAAACCAGCACCGAAGATGCCCAAATGGCCAAAGCCGAGTCAGACCTGGCGCTGGCGCAGAGTAATCTTGACAGAGTGTCGCGCTTGTACCGCAGTCGAGTTGTCTCGCGTTCTGAGTTCGATTCGGCAAATTCTCAGGCCAGTGCGGCCCAGGCTCAATTGGATAGCATCAGTGCAAGTTTGGATAAAAAGCAGATAATCGCACCATTTGATGGTCGCCTCGGCTTACGGTTGGTGGACATTGGCCAGGATTTATCGCAAGGCGTCGCCATCGTCTCGTTGCAGGCGTTTGACCCAATGCGCGTGAACTTCTCGTTACCACAACAAGCGCTTTCACGTGTCACGGATGGATTACAAGTACGCGTGACAAGTAACGCAGTACCGGATCGAGTCTTCTCCGGAAAAATCACAGCGATCAATACTGAAATCGATGCAACTTCACGCACGGTGCGAACACAGGCAACTTTAGATGTGACGGCGGACGATGGCGCTAAAAACCCGGTGTTGTTACCCGGTATGTTTGCAAGTGTTGAAGTGGTTTTACCCGATGTAAAACCTGTGTTGATGATCCCACTCACGGCAATCAGCTTCGCAACCTACGGGGATTCAGTATTTGTGCTGGAAAACAATGAAAACGACCAGCTGGCAGCCCGCCAACAGTTTGTGCAACTGGGTGAGCGACGTGGTGATTTCGTCGAGGTACTTAAAGGGCTTGAGTCGGGTCAGAGCGTTGCAAACGACGGGGTTTTTAAACTGCGCAATGGCGCTCCAGTCAAGATCAATGACGGTGGTTCAGAGCCGAGCCTGACACCTGAACCTGACAACGCTTAAAGACCGTTATGCGATTCACAGATATTTTTGTCAAACGGCCCGTTCTGGCTATTGTTGTCAGTTTACTGATCCTCATTGCTGGTATTCAAGCGATCAGCTCGCTGAGCGTTCGTCAGTATCCGCGGAACGACAATGCTGTCGTCACTATAAGCACTGTCTACGTGGGTGCCAGTGCCGAACTGGTCAGAGGCTTTATCACCACGCCCCTGGAACGTGCCGTATCGGGAGCCGACGGCGTTGATTATGTCTCCTCATCCAGTTCGCAAAGTCTATCAACGGTCAGTGTTCGACTGGAACTGAACTACGATCCGATCAAGGCATTGTCGGAAATCAGTTCCAAGGTCAATCAGGTGCGCGGTGATTTGCCACCTGAGTCCGAAATACCTGTGATCAATGTTGAATCAGCTGACAGTACAGTGGCATCTGCTTACTTAAGCTTTACCTCCGATATTCTAGAGCCGAATCAGGTCACCGATTTTCTCAGCCGAGTCGTGCAACCTCGGTTGGCAGCACGAGACGGTGTACAACGCGCTGAAATAGTCGGCGGGCGAAATTTTGCCATGCGCATCTGGCTCGATGCGGGCTTACTCGCTGCCCATAACATCACACCTGTGCAGGTGCGACAGGCACTGGGTGCGAATAACTACCTGGCCGCACTGGGAAAAACCAAAGGCTCTCTGGTTGAGGTCAATTTGGCCGCCAACACCGATTTAACAACGGTTGAAGAATTCGAAAACCTGGTGCTGCGTTCTGAGGACGGTGCACTGATTCGCGTTAAGGATGTGGGTGAGGTAGAGCTGGGTGCCGAGAACTATGACGAGGAAGTACGCTACAGTGGCCAAGAGGCGATTTTTATGGGCATCTGGCCACTGCCTAACGCCAACACACTCGATGTCATTCAGGGCGTACGTGATGAACTGGACGACATAAAAAGCACGCTGCCTACAGGCATGACGGCCGCGGTGGCCTACGATGCATCGCAGTACATAGCCAGCTCTATACGCGAAGTGGTCACGACCCTTGTTGAAACATTGATCATCGTGATGCTGGTGATCTTTCTGTTTATGGGATCAATACGTTCGGTCATCGTACCAATCATGGCCATACCCATATCGCTTATTGGTGCGGTATTCCTGATGCAAGTGTTTGGCTTCAGTGTCAACCTGTTGACCTTATTAGCCATTGTCTTGTCCGTGGGGCTGGTGGTTGATGACGCGATTGTGGTTGTCGAGAATGTGGAGCGCCATATCAGTGAAGGTATGGGGCGTATCGAAGCTGCCTTGATGGGCGCGCGTGAGCTGGTTGGGCCAGTCATTGCAATGACAGCAACGCTGGTGGCTGTCTATCTGCCAATTGGCTTACAAGGGGGATTGACCGGCTCACTGTTCCGCGAGTTTGCGTTTACCTTAGCGGGCGCTGTCACAATATCTGGCATTGTGGCATTAACACTCTCGCCGATGATGTCCGCTGCCTTGTTGCGCGAAGGTGATAGTGAACGTGGTTTCCAGAAACGGGTTAACACGACATTCAATCGTATTCGACACTGGTACACCAAAGGGCTGAACGGCACGCTCAAAGCCAGACCAGCTGTGTACATTGTTTGGATAGCTATTTCATTGCTCTGCGTACCAATGTTTATTCTGTCAGCCAAAGAGCTAGCACCCACTGAGGATCAGGGCATAATCTTTGGCATCGTTGACGGTTCGGGCAACGCCACCATTGAAAGTGCCAGCCGCTACGCCGCGCAGGCCGATGAAGCCTTCAGAAGCATTGAAGAGACTGACTTCACCTTCCAGTTGATCAATCCCTCTTTTGGATTCGGCGGCATGCTGCTCAGGGACTGGGATCAGCGCGAGCGATCCGTGTTCGAGATCAAGCCTGAAATTGCGCAAAAGCTGAACGACATCGCTGGAATCAGTATGTTTCCAGTCACACCACCGGCCCTACCCGGTGGCGGCGACTTCCCAGTCGAGTTTGTACTGGCCTCAACCGCCGAGCCCGAAGAGATACTAGAATTTGCCCGCCAGATCCAACTCAAGGCTATTCAATCAGGCCTATTCGCATTCCCACCGATCATCGATACTAAGGTTGATAAAGCCCAATCCAAGCTGGTATTTGATCGCGACCGGGTTGCCGATCTGGGTTTGACCATGCAGCAAGTAGGCGCCGATGTCGGCACCTTACTCGGTGGTGGTTTTGTGAATCGATTCAACATAGAAGGGCGCAGTTATAAAGTTATTCCACAGGCGCTACGCGCTGAACGGCTAAACCCGGATCAACTCAATGAGCTCTATGTTTCCGGCCCAGAGGGCGAATTAATTCAACTGGGAACGATTGCATCCATAGAGAACAGTACTGTGCCGCGTGCGTTGAACCGATTCCAGCAACTCAACGCAGTCAAGCTCAGTGGCGTCTCAATCAAACCGCTGTCTGAGGCGCTCAGTTTTCTGGAAGCTTCAGCCAATGAAATCCTGCCATCGGGCTACACGCTGGACTACACCGGTGAATCACGCCAACTCAGACTGGAAGGGAATAAATTTCTACCCGCTTTCGCGCTCGCTGTCATACTCATTTACCTGACGTTGGCTGCGCAGTTCAATAGCTTCAGAGATCCTTTTGTCATTCTGGCAGGCTCCGTGCCCTTAGCCATGTTTGGTGCGCTGATATTTACCTTTCTGCGTATGCCCAATCCTGAGTTACCGCACTGGACGAACAGCTTTACCACCACGTTAAATATCTATTCACAGGTGGGTTTGGTCACCTTAATTGGCTTGGTGGCAAAGAACGGCATTTTGGTGGTGGAGTTTGCCAAGCAAATGCAACAACAGGGCTTGAATAAACTGGCGGCCATTAAGGCTGCATCTACGACACGGTTTCGCCCTATTCTGATGACAACCGTTGCAACCGTGGCCGGTCACTTTCCATTGATTCTGGTCAGCGGTCCGGGGGCTGAAGCGCGTAACTCGATTGGCTTAGTGCTGGTGGGCGGAATGGCAATAGGAACACTGTTTACGTTATTTATTATTCCGTCCATTTATATGCTTATCGCGCGCGACCTTGGTGGCACGCTTGACACACTGCCCGAAAAAGACCGTGAGGGGCATGAGAATGATACGCACTATGCCGGTGATACCAACGACAATCAGTCCAGCGGTTCGTCGGGAGGTTCATCCGGTGGCACGCCCAGTGGCACTGCACCGTGGCTAGAGTACGATGATGAGCGACACATCCCAACGGTCAGACGACCTCGCAAGCGAGCCAAAAACACCGGTGAAGTGGGTCAGCCTAAGCCCGCTGCCTGACGAGCTTGCGCGGTAGAAACTCTATCGCGCGCGTTCTTTTTGCTTCATCTAACGCTGTGTAAAGTCAAATAATCCCGTGTAGTGCCCTTGTGCCAATAGGCCGTTGGCTAGGGTTACGCTGAAGTGCAGAGAAATATTTGGCAGCTCACCAGCAAATTCTACCGTGCCACCAATGACCTCCAGCTTCTCAGAGTCACCAACCTCACCGTTATTGTCCAAGTCGTAGCCCACAAACGCCTTGTCGAAAAATGCATTGCCAGCTAAGACACCATCACCGGCACCAAAAGTTGAATGACTGTAGGTCACGAATGAAAAACTATCACCAGGGCTGTAGAGTTCGGCGTGAAAAACAGCGCTGGCTGCAGTTGGTGTTAATAGATCATGCACCTGACCATTGACCATTGCAGGGGTAATAATAAAATTTCCGTTGGTCAGGGTGAAATCAACGTTGTAATGTGCATTTTCTACACCCCAGATATCGCCTAGTGCTGAATCCAAAGAAAAACGCCGGGCGTCCACTCGCAATTCACTGTCACCCTCCGGACCAGCCACGGTAACCGGTAGTTCATCATTGGACACACCGGAAACTGGCGTATCCGTCAACGATCCATCATCGGTTGATATCAACTGTTGCTGCCCAGATTGCCCGGAGGATTGTGGCGCGGCAATACCGCTGGACAGATTCGTATCAGAACAACTCGCTAACATTGCCGCGCACCAGCACAGGCACACAAAATGTGGGTATCTCATCTGGATCAAACCACGCTAAAGGACAGCTTCGACACACAATATGGGTACAACAATCATGCCGCGAGTACGATCCAATGCTTAGTAAAGCACCATACACGTGAACAACTGTCAATCTCACCTGCCAAACGCTGGCTGCAACAAGCGGACAGTCTCAGTGGGTTTTAACCAAAGTAGTCGTTGATTAGCGCAGCGTGCAATAGCCAAAATACACCCGATTAGCCGTAGTGATAAGACAAATAACCGCAAAGGTCCATGCAATAACTGGAAAATACTGAGAGCAAAAGCACATCAGAACAAAGCAGATAATGGTTTCGGTGCCTTCTGCTAATCCGTCCAAGTAGTACAGACTCTTGTATTTGAAATCGGGGCTGACAATTGATTGTTTTTCAGCCTGGGTGGCAAACGCCAAAAAGCTTGCGCCGGTGCCCATGAAACTGGCGATCAGCACCGCAGCCGGTAACGCATTGTTGGCAGGATCAGCAAACGCAAACCCGAGCGGAAACGCTGCATAAAAAATAAAATCCAGGGTGATATCCAGATAGCCCCCTGCATCTGTCGGCTCCGACAGACGGGCCAGTTCGCCATCAAGTCCATCAACCAGACGATTCAGTATCAATAACACAAACCCCAGCATGGGATAACCGAACGCCACAGCCACTATTGCCGCGCCACCGGCAATAAAACCCGCTATGGTTAGACGATCTGCTCGTACACCGTAGCGATGTAACGGCATAGCCATTGCTCTTAATAGCGGTTTTATACGAGGAACAATGTATTTGTCGAGCATGTGTATCTAGTGGGTGGTGCGGGGCCAAAACACAACGGCACTTCTGGTGCACGGCGCAGTCGAATTCTAACAGACACCTTCACGCGATGAACCTTTGTCAGTGCTAACAAACCAGTACGGATGGATTGTGTCAAATCAAGGCTGCTAAACTCGCTGGGAACACCTGCAATAAGGAACTTGTCATTAAATCATGAACACGAAATCACCGTCACTTGGTTGCAAACTGTTGCAGATTCAGTGCCTCTGTCTATTCACCATTATCGCACTGGTGTGGAGCGCCTTTGGCCCGCTCGCCTGGGCTGACGATCACAATAATACGACCACGACCTGGAGTTTGAGCGAGTTTGGAGAACCGTTATACGATGAATCGTTGACGCACTGGCCCTATGTCAATCCGCAAGCACCCACCGGTGGCAGTATTGTTCTGGGTGCATTTGGTAGTTTCGACAGCTTGAATTCCTACATCCTCAAAGGTGACTACCCGCGTAGCCTGTCTCTGGTTAGCGACACGCTCATGATCGGTTCTGCCGATGAACTGGCTTCTGCCTATGGCCTATTGGCAGCGTCTGTGGAATACCCAGCAGACAAGAGCTGGATTATTTTCAACCTGCGTCCTGAGGCAAAATTCGACAACGGCGTCGCCATCACAGCAGCCGATATTGAATTCTCTTTCAATACTATCCGTGAGCACGGCCGACCGTTTCTAAAATCGTTTTACAGTGAAGTAACTAATGTTGAAGTACTGGGCCAACACCAGATTCGTTTTTCATTTAATACCGTCGATAACATGAAGCCGTTGCTGAAAGTAGCTGGTTTATCGCCATTATCAGTCGATTACTGGCAAGACAAGGACATCAGTAAAACATACCTTGCACCTCAACCCTCCAGCGGTAGCTACTACATCAGTGATGTCGATGCTGGCAGATCCATCACCTACAAGCGTGTGGAAAATTATTGGGGTAAAGACCTGAACGTCAACAAAGGTCTGAGTAATCTGGACACCATCCGCTATGACTATTATCGTGACCTGGAAGTTATGGCGGAGGCGTTTAAGGCCGGAGAGATCGATTTTCGTTCAGAGAACAGTTCAAAACGCTGGGCAACCGCATACAACATAGAACAGGTCGACAACGGCCAGATTATTCTGGACACGCCGCCTGACAACACACCACAGGCAATTCAGGCGTTCTTTTTCAATTTGCGCCGCGCGCCGTTCGATGATCAGCGCGTACGTCAGGGTATTAATCTACTGTACGACTTCGAAACCATCAAGCGCACTATTTTATACAACCAGTACGAACGCATTAACAGCTTTTTTCCTAACTCGGAATACGGTGCTTCCGGTGCACCCACTGCACAGGAGATCACAGCATTAACACCGTTTAAAGATCAACTGCCGCCTGAAGTACTCACGGATGCGTTTCGCTCTCCAGTCAGCGATGGCAGTGGACGTAACCGCAAGCAACTTCGCGAAGCATTGGCCCTGTTTAACGCAGCAGGCTGGCAGTTGCAAGGCGGTAAGCTAATGAAGGGTGGTCAGCAAATGAAGCTAGAACTGCTGCTGGTGCTACCTGATGGCCAGCGCGTTGCAGCACCCTGGCTACAGAACATGAGAAAAGCCGGCATTGACGCATCCGTACGCATTGTAGACAGCGCGCAATATCAGGTACGTACCGATGATTTTGATTTTGATGTGATTTCAGCGCGTCTGAATTTTTTTCCTCCGCCAGGCCCTGAACTACGCTCGTATTACGGCAGTGCCGCAGCTGATGAACGCGGCTCAGCCAACTACCTGGGCATCAAGAACCCCGTGGTCGATCAGCTGATCGAGCAAATCATTACTGCGAAATCACTGGAGGAGCTGCAAATCACCACGCGTGCGCTGGACCGGGTATTGCTGTGGAATCACTATGTTATTCCTCAGTTCTACAACGCTGAACACCGTATTGCCCATTGGAATCGCTTTGGCAAGCCAGCTGTGCAGCCTAAGTACATCAGCTACCAAGGCAGTGGTTTTCCGACAGGTTGGTGGTTGGATACTGAGCTGGACGCCAAACTGGATCTTGATCGATAAATTGCGTGACCTGTTTCTGACGTTTAGCACGAGTACCTAGTTACTGATGCTGGCGTATGTTTTCAGGCGGCTGTTGCTGATCGTACCCACCTTGCTGGGTATCATGATTATCAACTTTACGGTAATCCAGTTTGCACCGGGTGGCCCCGTTGAACAGGTTCTGGCAGAAATGCGCGGGACTGCGGCGGCGGCCACGGCAGCATTTTCGGGTCAAGGTGGCGATATTCAGGGCAATGGACAACAGCCCGGCGCACTGCAGAGTAACAACAACTCCCAGTACCGGGGTGCACAGGGCCTGGATCCCGCCATTATCAAAGAGATAGAACAGCAATTCGGCTTTGACAAGCCTGTTCATGTGCGCTTCTTCATCATGTTGTGGGACTACGCGCGGTTTGATTTCGGCAGTAGTTACTTTCGCGATGAGACAGTGATTAATCTGGTGCTGGACAAGATGCCGGTGTCAATCAGCCTGGGACTGTGGACCACCTTGTTCGTCTACTTGATATCAATTCCACTGGGCATCAGAAAGGCGGTAAAAGACGGCTCCTCATTCGATGTTTGGAGTAGTGGTGCCATTGTTGTCGGCTATGCAATTCCCGGGTTCCTGTTTGCGATACTACTGATCATTTTGTTTGCCGGTGGTCGTTATCTAGATTGGTTTCCACTGCGCGGCCTAACCTCACCCAATTGGGAACAGCTTGATTGGGCTGCGCGTATTCGTGACTACCTATGGCATATCACACTACCGGTGGCCGCAATGGTGATCAGTGGTTTCGCCAGCCTGACCATGCTAACCAAGAATTCATTTCTCGATCAAATCAGCATGCAGTACGTGCAAACTGCACGCGCCAAAGGACTTAATGAGCGACAGGTACTGTACGGCCATGTGTTCAGAAACGCCATGTTGATTGTCATCGCAGGGTTTCCAAGCGCCTTCATTAGTATCCTGTTCACCGGTTCAATTTTAATAGAGGTCATCTTTTCACTTGATGGCTTAGGGCTGTTGGGCTGGGAGGCAACCATCAATCGAGACTACCCGGTGGTCTTTGCCACGCTGTATTTTTTTACGTTGCTCGGTCTGATATTGCAGCTAATCGGTGATGTGATGTATCACCTGATTGATCCGCGTATCGATTTCGACAGTCGCAGATTCTGACCGATATACTCATGCCACTAAGCCCTATCAACCAGCGCAGACTGGTCAACTTTAAACGCAACCGACGCGGTTTTTGGGCGCTATGGATTTTTCTGTTGTTATTTGTCGTATCGCTGTTTGCTGAACTGGTTGCCAACGATAAACCCGTTTTGGTGTCCTACGACAATCACTGGTACTTTCCGGTTTTTAAATCCTACCCAGAATCCACCTTCGGTGGGGAACTGGAATTTACTGCCGACTATACCGACCCCTACATCACTGATTTGATCAGTGAAAAAGGCGATCTGTACTGGGCGCCGATTCGTTTCTCTCATCAGACTATCGACTTTAACCTGCAACAAAGCCCACCCACTGCGCCGGATTCCAAGCACTGGCTAGGC
>CALKXZ010000296.1 GCA_938003775.1 uncultured Granulosicoccus sp.
CACATCTTTGACGTGGATATCATTGAGTTCGAGGGCATTGATAAGAATTTTGCGTTCCGTTTGCGTGACTTCGTCACCCTTTTCACTCTCCTCAACAAGTTCGTGGGGCATAGATAGCGGCGATATTCATGATTGATCCTGATAATCACGGCGACTATCTACGTGCATTGCGCTGATCAACGCGAACATAATGTGTCTTTTTCGCCATGACATCACTAGACAGACTTAATGACACTGAATCCATTGTTTATAGCTAATTGGCCGTAAAGCCTAACGGTAGGAATCTACCGGGTTACAGGAAATAAACTTGTTACAGAATCTACGCCCTGTAACTTGCTGGAGACCAAACACAGTCGTAATGTCTGCGGCGTCTACTGTGATAGTGCAGCGGACGTTTCAATTTGAACGAGTTAGTCACTCCAATACTTTGTAATGAGGACAAACGACATGAATTACCGTCTTATCAGTTCAGCAACTCTTTTGGCTGGTGCAATGGCACTAAGCTCAAGTGTCTTTGCAGAAAGTCCCCTGTGTGGTGATGGGCAAGATGATTCCTGGATGCAGCCAGAAAGTGTTCAGGAAAAAGTCGAAACCATGGGATATACCATCGATAACATGGGTATCTCAGAAGGGAACTGCTATGAGGTGACAGGCCTGAACAATCAGGGCCAGAGTGTAAAGGCGTATCTTGATCCGCGCACCGGAGACGTTGTGCAGGAGGAAGTTGCGCAATAGGAGAAAGATTTCCGAGTCTGACATTGAGTCATACCCATTGTCAGACTGGTCAACAAGCCATGCCATGATGATGTGTCGTTATGGCATGGCCTAATCACTGTGCGTCAATGAGAAACAAGCTATAAATTCTCTTGTTATGGGTGTGTCAGATGGGCTGAATAGACAAGTATACTCGCCAGTTCTTGACAGCTATACCCGTGCTCATTGTGACCGAACTGACTCTGCAGATAGCGAATATTCTGGCCCCTGGAATGATTCTGGCGGTTATTGGTCTGTTGTGGCATTTTAAGGGGCCAGCGTTTCCGGTAGATTTTGTTACCACTCTCGTGTTGAACGTGTCCATGCCAGCGTTACTGTTTCATACGCTGGCGACATCGATCGTCCCCATTGCCTCCTTGGGCCGCATGGCGATTGCAACGCTCGTGATGCACATCGTTTTTGCAGTGACCGCTGTTTCTGTGCTGAAGTTATCGGGTAAAGATTGGCGACTTTGTGTCGCACACGTAGTTGGAAATACCGGAAATTTAGGTTTGCCGGTGTGTTTTCTGGCGTTTGGTGACGAGGGGCTGGCCTATGCCATGACATTCTTTGCCGTGCAATGCTTGCTGTTGTTTAGTTTTGGTGATGCCATATACGCAGGTAGTGCTAGTTTTTCACGGGTTTTGCGCTCGCCTATTATTCACGCTGTTTGGATCGGAGCGTTGGTGCGTGTTCTGGATTGGCAACTGCCCGACATTGCGATGCAAACGACACAGCTATTAGGTCAGATAGTTATTCCACTAATGCTCATAACCCTCGGTATTAGTCTGGCTGGCATGCGTGCATCGCAACTACCAAGCACTGTTCTATGGTCTGGTATTCGCACTGTATTGGCAATGACGGTTGGC
The DNA here is from genome assembly GCA_938003775.1 of uncultured Granulosicoccus sp. Taxonomy (GTDB): domain Bacteria; phylum Pseudomonadota; class Gammaproteobacteria; order Granulosicoccales; family Granulosicoccaceae; genus Granulosicoccus. The sequence continues at coordinate 1,623 of CALKXZ010000296.1, forward strand.
TTTGGCGTAGCCGAGCTGATGCAGCTTGAAGGGGTTGCCCGTGGTGTGCTGATTATAGAAACTGTCGTGCCTGTTGCCGTCTTCAACTATTTGCTGGCTGTGCGCCATGGGCGTGACAGCCATGAAGTTTCCGGATTGATTTTGGTGACGCATATTGCGTCAATATTTTACCTGCCTGTTGTGCTGGGACTATTGCTATAGCGGTTGCGGCGGTCGAGTTTACCGCCACGCACACACACCTGTACAGATCACTATGCGTTATAGCTGCTGCTTGAAATGCCGGATCCACTGCCTATCCAGTCCGTGTGATGCCAACTACCGTCACCGTCAACTTTCTGATACGTGTGAGCACCAAAGTAATCGCGCTGGGCTTGCAGCAGGTTAGCGGGTAATCGTGCACTGCGATAGCCATCATAGAACGACAATGCAGAACTCATCGCAGGCACTGGAATGCCGCGACTCACGGCCTCGCCTATGATCTTGCGCCAACTGCCTTGTGTTTCATGTATGCGATCGCGAAAGTAGTCGTCTAATAGCAGGTTATCCAGTGCGGGAGTTTTGTCGTAGGCGGCCTTGATGTCATCCAGAAAAGCAGAGCGGATAATGCAGCCACCGCGCCACATTTGGGCAATGGCCCCATAGTTTAGGGCCCAGTTGTATTCGTCAGCGGCGGCGCGCATCAACATATATCCTTGCGTATACGAGATTATCTTGGCGGCGAACAGGGCCTGTCCTAGTGAGTCGATCCAGTCTGACGGTGCCAACGTTGGCTGATTGTCAGGTCCATGGAGAACGGCCGATGCCGCGACGCGCTCGTCCTTGATTGCGGACAATGCGCGAGCAAACACCGCCTCACCAATAAGCGTTAATGGTATGCCCAGCTCCAACGCGTTGATACCCGTCCACTTACCCGTGCCTTTCTGACCAGCGCGATCCAGGATGGTATCCACCGTATAGACACCATTCGCCTGGAAACCCAGTATGTCGGCGGTGATTTCTATCAGGTAGCTATCCAGATTACCTTTATTCCACTGTGCGAAAGTGCTTTGCATGGCGGCATTGTCCATGCTCAGAGCGCTTTGCATAAAATGGTATGCCTCGCAAATCAGTTGCATATCGCCATATTCGATACCGTTGTGGACCATCTTGACGAAATGTCCCGCACCGCCATCGCCTACCCAGTCGCAACAAGGTTCGCCCGCATCAGTCTTGGCAGCAATCGCTTGAAAGATCGGCTTGATATGTTGCCAGGCAGACTTATGTCCTCCGGGCATCAGTGACGGTCCGTGCCGAGCGCCTTCTTCGCCACCGGATACGCCACTACCCACATACAGGAGGCCTTTTGCGGCTAGGTGTTTCGCACGTCGTTCGGAGTCTTCAAAATTGGTGTTGCCACCGTCGATAATGATGTCGCCCTTATCCAGTAAAGCGCTAAGATCTTCCATAACGGCATCAACTGCGGAGCCGGCTTGGACCATAAGCATGACTTTGCGGGGTATGGACAACGAGGCGACCAGTTCTTTGAGGCTCTCCACACCAACAATATTGGTATCCTTAGCAGAGCCTTCCAGGAATGCCTGGGTTTTTGAATAGGTTCGGTTGTACGCGATTACTTTAAACCCGTGGTCGTTCATATTAAGAATCAGATTTTGGCCCATGACGGCTAGACCAATGACAGCTATGTCTGCAGTTGCGTTCACGCGTTAACTCCTGTGACGAATAAAAATGGTGGTGCAAGCTTCTGAACCATTGCTCATTGCCCATTGACACTGCATAAACACTTATCTTTGTTGTGAATAACACGGGCCAGGGGATAGGATGGTGTTCAAAAGTATTGCGTGATTTCAACCAACCGGTGTTAGTAATGGTTGGCTATTAAAGTGTGCGGTGAGATTATCCAGGACCAATTGGCCCATGGCTTCACGTGTTTCCCATGTACCGCTGGCATTGTGCGGTTGCAACACGACATTATCCAACGCAAACAACGCCTCGGGAATAGCGGGTTCATGGGCAAAAACATCTAACCCGGCGCCCGCAATTTTTTCATCTTGCAGATAGGAAACTAATGTTGGTTCATCGACTAGAGTGCCACGCGATACGTTTATCAGATATCCATTGGCGCCTAGTGCATCGAGTACAGTTGAGTTCACAGCACCGACCGACCCCGGTGTGGCTGATGCTGTGACAAACAGATAGTCCACATTGGCTGCCAGTGTCTCTAATGAGCTGACGAATTGATAGGGGCTTCCCGGTCGTTCGCTACGGTTACAGTAACTGATACTCATACCAAAACCATCCAGGCGTCTGGCTAATGCGTTGCCGATACTGCCCATACCGTAGATTCCTGCACGCTTGCCCATTACACGGGTCGTTAGCGGCATTGCGCCCTCTTTTGACCATTTACCTGCACGTGCGTAAGTATCGCCAGAAACCAGTTGGCGAGAAATGGCCAGCGCCAATGCAACGGCCATATCAGCAACATCATCACTCAGTACATCGGGTGTGTTAGTAACGTGTATTTTATGGGCTCGGCAATAGTCTTGGTCCACAGCATCAACACCAACACCAAATACGGCAACAATTTTCACATTAGGCAGTTTTTCAAGGACAGTCGCCGCAACCCCTCGGCCGCCATCGGTGACGACACCGACGCAATCGTCTTTCACAGAATCCAGTAACGTTGCGGTATCGTGGGCTTCCCAATAGCGATGAACCGTATAGTCAGATTCTAAAGTTTTCATGATTGATGGCAACAATGGACCCATCAATAACAGTGTATGACTCATGTTATGCATCTCATAGTATCAGAATCTGCTCAGTGTACGCGGTGTGAAGCACGAGTGCCCTATCACCGTGAACGTGACAAATAGGGTTGGTCTGGCGACTGTTCATAGCATGTTTAGCAAGGAAATTAACTCGCCCCTTGCGTAATCAGATGATACAAATCAAGAAAAGTTTTTTATCGGTTGAACGTATTCGCCAGAAATCAAAGCCTCGGCAGCCTGGCTGGCGATGGTCCTTACATCGGGTTCAATGCTAACGCTAATAACGTTGTCTTCCTTAGTGGGGTCTTCCAGGGCTGCAAATTGGCTGTCCAGAAGAGTTTCGGGCATGAAATGACCTTCTCGTTTGTGCATGCGCGATGCGATGAGTGATCGTGATCCGTGCAAAAACACATAAACCACATGCCCCGCGGTGTTCAGCGTCTGCCGGTAGCGTTGTTTCAATGCAGAACACGCGATGACGCAGCAGCCATAGCGATCGGCCTGATCGCGAGCATACTGCGCAACCTCAACCAACCAAGGTTCGCGATCCTCGTCATTTAGCGGGTTGCCGGAGGCCATCTTGTCGATATTGGTTTGCGGGTGCAGTTCGTCGCCATCTTTAAAATGTGCGTCTAGTTCATTGGCCAGATGCTGCGCTACGCTGGACTTGCCACAACCGCTAACACCCATGACAACGATAACGAGCGGTTTTGCTGAGTCCTTGTTTTGAATCATTTTGGCGTTCTCTTATTAATGGATTGCTGAAACTCGATAGAACGCATCAGCGCTTTTTGTAGCTAGACGATGATATCGTTAACAGTGGCCTATCATCAACAATTGTTCACCTGAGAGTTGCGTATGTTCGGAGTAGTGGAAGGATGTAGTTTCGAAGTCATCGATGAATCCTTTGGCGAGTGTTTTGTTGGACATGCTCGCGTGGAACGTCTGTGGACGGGCGCACGCTGGTCAGAGGGGCCTGTCTGGTTCGCAGCTGGGCGTTATTTGTTGTGGTCTGACATACCCAACAATCGAATGTTACGCTGGGACGAGACGAACAATCAGGTGTCTGAATTCCGTCTGCCGAGTAACAACAGTAATGGCAACACAGTGGATGGGCAAGGTCGGCTGGTCACTTGCGAGCACCTGACCCGTCGAGTCACCCGTACAGAGCACGACGGTTCGATTACAGTGTTGGCAGATCAATGGCAAGGAAAATCTCTAAATTCGCCAAATGATGTCGTGGTTAAATCGGACGGGTCGGTCTGGTTTACTGACCCAAGCTACGGGATCCTAACCGACTACGAAGGTGAGCGTGCAGAACCACAATTGCCGTGTCATGTCTATCGTATTGACAGCGATGGCACGCTGAGCGTGGTTGCCAGTGATTTTGAGAAACCCAATGGATTAGCTTTTTCGCCGGACGAATCCGTTTTGTACGTTTCTGATACCGGTGCGACGCATCTGGCTGATGGACCAAAGCATATCCGTCGGCTGAGTGTATCTGCTGATGGTCAGAGCTTGTCTGATTCACAGGTATTCGCCGAATGCACCCATGGCCTGTTTGACGGATTTCGCCTGGACACGCAAGGCAGGCTTTGGACCAGTGCCGGTGATGGTGTGCATTGCTACAACCCGGAGGGCTTGTTGATCGGTAAGGTGCTGATTCCCGAGTTTGTTAGTAACGTGGCATTTGGTGGTGCGAAGCGTAACCGGCTGTTTATCTGCGGAACCAGCTCGCTGTACTCGGTGTATTTAACGGCTAATGGTTGTGCACGCGGTTAGGCTCTTCTCAACATCGTATTGACCTGTGTGCGACTCACCTACACAGGTCTGACCGCTGTTGTTCGTCAGTTGGCCTGTTTAGTCAGCAAGCGCTCTCATCACGGCATCAATGCCTGCCTGCGCCACGGCAATATCGTCGTCGGGCGAGCCTGAGCCTACGCCTATAGCCCCGGCTAAGTGTCCATCAATAATCACCGGCAAGCCCCCTTTGAGATTGGTGAATTGCCCTTGAGTGGTCACCCCAAGCATCAGGCCGAAATCTGCAGGAGCGCCACCGGTGGGTGCTGCAATGGAGGCCGCTGTAACTGCCTTTGCCGTGGACGTCTCAATGCTGTGAAACTTAGCGCCCTGCATGCGGCAGAATGCCAGCAGCCGACCACCCGCATCGACAACGGCGATGTTCTGCGGTACGCCTAGCGATAAGGCATGTTCACGGGCAGCTTCTACCATTAACATGGCAGCGGTGTCGGTCAATTCAGGGCGGTGATTCAACATGTGAAGATACAACCTATAGATAGTTTGGCATTGAGTAGTGTACGACGTTGCGCTGCCAAATGTTTCATCGTCTAGAGGCTCAAGTCCCCTGGTGGGGTAGGATCATCGGCGGCTCAGAGCCGATGGCTTGTTGTTATCGCTGCTTCTGATACGCTAGTGGGCGTCGGTGCGGAACATCGCGCTTGGTGGACGAAGCTTAAATCTGGAAACTGTATGCAACAACGTCTGGTTAATCGCGGTGTGCTTGTCCTGCTGCTGCTGGGCATTTCTATTTTGTTTCTGGCGCTGGTCAAACCGTTTCTTCAAATCGTGTTTATTGCAGCATTGTTTGCTGCGCTATTCACGCCGCTTTACCGAACAATAAAGAACTATGTGGGTGGGCGCGGTGGTCTGGCATCTGCGTTAACGTTATTAACTGTCATTTTGTTTATCATTGTACCGTTGGGTTTCCTGCTCGGTACAGTCACCTCCCAAGCGATTGATATTGCCAACACAGCCGCGCCATGGGTGCGTCAGCAACTGGCCACACCCGGCCTGATAACCCAGACTCTGGAAGGTTTGCCGTTTTACAGCGTTATTGAGCCTTACAGGGAGCTAGCACTGAGCCGTCTGGGTGATATGGCTGGGATTGTAAGTAGCTGGCTGGTCGATGCGTTGCAATCTGCAACGCTGGGCACTTTCAGTGCTTTGCTGAGTATTGTGCTGGTCCTGTACACCTTGTTCTTCTTTTTGATCGATGGTGATCGACTGCTGTTTTATATGCTGTATTACCTGCCATTAAACGATGAAGATGAAACTAAACTACTGCAACGTTTTACTTCAGTAACGCGTGCAACCCTAAAAGGAACAGCCGTTATTGGCTTGCTGCAGGGTGCATTAGCCGGTCTAGCACTTCACTTGGCTGGTATTCCAAGTGCACTGTTTTGGGCTGTGGCCATGATGGTGTTGTCTGTTGTGCCGGGAATTGGAACAGCGCTTGTCTGGGTGCCTGCGGTGATTTACCTGTTGGTGGGTGGTCACTATGCGTCAGCGGCAGGTGTGGGTGTTTTCTGTGCCGTTGTTGTAGGTACAGTTGACAATGTGCTACGACCAAAACTAGTCGGCAACGATACTCAGATGCACGAACTGATGATTTTTTTCAGTACCTTGGGTGGGTTGCTTATGTTTGGTTTTATGGGGTTTGTCATTGGTCCCATTATCGCTGCATTGTTTGTCACCTTATGGGAGCTGTATGGCGATGAGTTTCGTCACTGGTTGCCCAGTACCGCATTCCGACCGCAAGGTGACGCGGTGGAGCTACCTCATCAACGATTACAACGGGTCGCAGCCGAAGCGCATAAGAGGGCTGCTGAAAAGACGCGTCAATCTGCGTCACAGTCAATGTCGGCAGCAACCTCGAGCACCACACCTGATACGCCTGCCACTTCCACAACGGCTGTGACCGAGCCAGCAACGCTAAACGCGACAACCCCGCCTAAGCCGACACGCAAGCGCGCAAAAAAGAAAAAACGACGATAAATGCCGGATTTTTTAATACATCGTCATGAGTTTAAGCCGATGGGTGCTCGCAGTCGTTCACCAGTTGCGCGGTAGCTTACGCAGTAAATGGATTCGACCCTCGCGTACCTCGACATAGTCACCTTTGATGAGTTCAGCCATGACCTTGCCAACCATTTCGCGAGAGGCACCTATCATATTGCCCAATTCTTGATGGGAGTATTTTCGAGGAAGAGCCGGTGACTCATTGTCCGCGTCGGTGCTGAGTTCCCTTAACTTGTCGGCCAGCCTGCGATAGACATTATCCAGCGCCAGAGACCGGCTGCCTTCGGTCGCATCACGCAGTCGTTGTGTTAATGAGCGAATAATGTTGATAGCCATCTCTGGGCTGGTGCGCAAACAATCCAAAAATGCTTGTTTGCCAATCATTAGTGCCGTGGAGGGTTCAAGAGTGGTGACTGATGCGGAGCGCGGTTCATCATCAAGCAGTGAGATGTCGCCAATGACGGCACCGGCACTTTGTTGGTACAGGATCAATTCACGACCATCGTCATCACTGACATAAACTTTCACAGAGCCGGTCTTTATCACATACATCGATTCACCGGAGTCACCCTCCGTCATCAGAATGGCGTGTTTGCGAAAACTCACTTCTCTGGACTGGATGGCCAATTCGTTTAATTGTTCATCAGTCAGGTGCTCGAACAGGTCGACGTGTCGGAGCAATTCGATAGCTGTCGTCATGAATGTAGCTCTGGATTCTGGTTTGTTCACGGCCCATCATAGCAACAAGGCCCGCGCCTGGATTGTTCTTGAGCAGACTCGGCAATCTATCGACCGAATCTGGCCCCATCGGTGATTCCATAACCAGGATTGTCGATGGGCTTTATCTGCATCCACGGGCTAAGGTACACTGACAGGGATCTCACTAATATGTCATGTGAGTTTGCGTTGGCGAAGCAGTTCCGTCTCCATCGCTTTGAAAAAACTGAAGAGGTAGAAAACAACAATGACACCCAATAACAAATACAGCTTAATAGGGCTCGGCCTCATGGGGCTGGCGCTGAGCACTAACGCTCTGAGCCAGGACACTCTAGCGTACTGCTCAGAAGGCTCTCCTGAGGGGTTTGATCCCGCCCTTTACACATCGGGAACCACTTTTGACGCCTCGTCGCGCCAGATTTATAACAAGCTGGTCGAATTTGAGCGTGGCACAACCAACATTGCTCCTGCATTGGCCGAGAGCTACAGCGTGTCCGATGATGGACTGGTCTACACCTTTACGTTGCGCCCAGGCGTAAAATTTCACACCACTGAGTACTTCACACCAACGCGTGATTTAAACGCGACAGACGTTGTCTTCTCATTTGAACGTCAGCGCTTGGCAGACAACCCGTATAACCAAGTGTCAGGTGGTACGTGGGAATATTTCAACGGTATGTCCATGCCGGATTTGATCGAATCAATCGATGCTGTGGACGACATGACGGTAACCTTCACACTGACGCGTCCTGAAGCACCATTAATCGCCAATCTTGGTATGGACTTCGCCTCTATCGTATCTGAAGAATACGCGATGGCATTGTTAGAGAAAGGGACACCAGAGATGCTGAATCAGCAGCCCATCGGTACCGGTCCTTTCAAATTTGTCGCGTACCAGAAAGATGCGGTTATCCGCTACCAGGCGCATGAGGACTACTGGGCTGGCAAGGCGGCTATAGACAACCTCGTATTCGCTATTACACCGGATGCCTCTGTTCGTTATCAGAAGCTGAAGGCCGGTGAGTGTCACGTTATGCCGTACCCTAACCCGGCAGACCTGCAAGCCATGGCGGCAGACGATGATGTGACGTTGATGGAACAGGAAGGTTTAAACGTGGGCTATCTTGCGTACAACACAACGGTTGCACCGTTTGACAACGTTAATGTGCGCAAGGCGTTGAACATGGCTATCAACAAGCAAGCTATTCTGGATGCTGTGTTTCAAGGGTCAGGTAAGGCTGCAAAAAACCCTATTCCGCCCACTATTTGGTCGTACAACGATGCCACAGTAGATGACCCTTATGACCCAGAGAAAGCCCGTGAAATGCTGGCGGCAGAGGGTGTTGAAAACCTGAAAATGGACATCTGGGCAATGCCGGTACAGCGCCCGTACAACCCAAACGCTCGCCGTATGGCTGAGGTCATGCAGGAAGACTTTGCCAAAGTAGGCGTTGAGGTCGAAATCGTCTCCTATGAATGGGGTGAGTACTTGAAACTGTCCAAAGAGCTGGATCGTGCTGGCGCCGTTCTACTGGGTTGGACTGGCGACAACGGTGATCCGGATAACTTCCTTGCGGTACTGCTGGGCTGCGATGCAGTGGGTGGTAGCAATCGGGCTCAATGGTGTCATCAGCCATTCGAGGATCTGATCCAAAAAGCCAAGGTGGTATCTGACCAGGCTGAACGAACTCAGTTGTATGAACAGGCGCAGCTTGTGTTCAAAGAGCAGGCACCCTGGGCCACCATTGCACACTCAGTTGTCTATAAGCCACTGCGTAATGAAGTGCAGGATTTCAAGATTGACCCGTTTGGCGGCCATATCTTCTACGGCGTCTCACTGGCGAACTAGTCATTCGTACGGTTAATTCCATTGACGGCCGCATAATGCGGCCGTTTTCAGTTAAGCAAGCGCGATTATTCCAGCCGCGCAAGATGACGTCGGCTCATCGTGACGCCGTGAATTTCGCTTTTACGTGGTGTGCACCCTGCGGTGCCTGCCTCATCATTTCATCGTAAATCCAGGATCTTAGGTTGTATGACTGATCGTTACGAGCCATTTCGTGTTGCTGCGCGGCAGGCGTCGCTGGATGCAATTGCGCTAGTACCGGGAGCCAATTTTTCCCGGCTCTTTGGCACAGAATTTCACCAGAACGAGCGGCCACTGGTTGTCGTCATTCCGGTCAGTGGCCAACCTGCAGCGATTGTTCCCAACCTTGAACTCGGTTCATTTGAACAACTCGGTTTTGACGGTGAGGTGTTCGATTGGCGTGATCAACAAGGTTATCAGCCAGCCTTTGATCAATTAACCAAGCACTTGCCCTTGGACTCTATCGGTGTGGAAGGTCAGGTTATGCGCGTGTTTGTTGATCAAGCCTTTCGTCAGGCATCACCTGGATTGGTCATACAGGATGCGCAAAATGCCATAGCCGCTATACGATTGCATAAGAGTGATGATGAATTAAACGCGATGCGACATGCCGTTGCGATCAGTGAAAAAGCGCTTGCCAACACGATCGATGCAGTAAAGGTTGGGATGAGTGAACGGGCCATCGAGAATGTGTTGGTGCAAAACCTGTTTGCACACGGTGCTGAAGATTTTGCGTTCTCACCTATTGTGGCTGCCGCACAAAATTCTGCACAACCCCATGCCCATTCACGAGAGGATTACCACATAGCGGCGGGTGACTCGCTTCTGATAGATTTTGGAGCCCGGGCCGGAGGTGTGTGTGCAGATATCACGCGCACTTTTTTTGTTCAGCACTGCACTGATGAACGGGCAGATATATACAACACGGTGTTGATTGCCAACCTGGCTGGACATAAAGCGTCTCGTCCGGGTGCGACGGCTCATGATGTTGATGACGCGACTACCAGTGTTCTAGAGTCGTCAGCTTATGGTGCCCGTATTCGGCACAAGACCGGGCATGGTCTGGGGCGGGATATTCATGAAGACCCGTACATTATGCGTGGTAACCACCAGGTACTGGAGCCTGGCATGGTGTTTACGATTGAGCCGGGTTTGTACGATCTTGATGATATTGGCGTACGAATTGAAGACGATGTGCTGATTACAGACAGCGGTTCGCAGTCACTAACAACGTTTGATAAATCATTAACCTTCGTCGGATAAGCTCATGCTTAGCTTTATACTTCGTCGTTTGGGTACGTTCATACCGACGTTCATCGGCGTATCCATTGTCTCATTCTTGTTTATCCGACTGTTACCGGGTGACCCGATTCTGCTGATGGCAGGTGAACGTGGCATGAGTGCTGAACGTCATGCACAGCTCATGGTTCAGTTTGGCTTTGACCAACCGCTGATAACGCAGTACTGGGACTATCTGACGGGTATTTTGCGCGGTGATCTGGGCATATCGTTTAAAACAAAGCGACCCGTTTGGGATGAGTTTTTTGCCCTATTTCCAGCCACGCTTGAATTGTCGTTGTGTGCCATCGTGTTCGCTGTTGTGCTGGGCATACCGGCCGGTATTATTGCCGCCGTCAAGCGTGGTAAATGGCCTGACCAGGTATTAATGTCAACAGCCCTGGTGGGTTATTCCATGCCGATTTTCTGGTGGGCATTGCTGCTGATAATTCTTTTCTCAGGCATGTTGGGCTGGACCCCTGTGTCGGGCCGAATATCACTGATGTTCTTTTTTCCATCTGGCACTGGTTTCATGTTGATCGACAGTTTGCGTTCGGGCCAGGCCGGTGCTTTTGCCTCAGCGGTTGAACACTTGATTTTACCAACCATTGTATTGGGCACTATTCCATTGGCCGTCATTGCAAGGCAAACCCGTTCCGCCATGCTGGAAGTGCTCAGCGAGGATTATGTGCGTACAGCCAAAGCCAAAGGTCTTGGACCATTGCGGGTGAATGGATTGCACGCTTTGCGCAATGCTCTGATACCGGTCATCACTGTTATCGGTTTGTCCGTGGGTACTTTAATGGCCGGTGCCATACTGACGGAAACCATTTTTTCGTGGCCAGGTGTGGGTAAGTGGATGGTGGAAGGCATCGGTAGCCGGGATTACACGGCGGTTCAAGGGGGTCTGTTGATGATCGCGCTGATCGTCATGGTGGTGAACCTAGTTGTGGACGTTCTGTACGGTTTGATTAACCCTAAGATCCGTCGATAATGGCCAGCACCGATGCAACAACGGACAGTTCGCTACCAGAAGGTAGTAAACGTGATTCCATGTTACCCGACCGACTGCGGCCATCACCGTTTAAAGAGTTTTGGGGTTATTTTTGTGAAAATCGTGGGGCGATAGTTGGTTTATTTGTATTCGTTGCCTTTATATTAATTGCATTGTTTGCGGATGTGCTGGCGCCGCATTCTGCGACTGAGCAGTACCGTGATGCATTGTTACAGCCACCTGCCTGGCAAGATGGTGGGAGTACCCGATTTTTACTGGGCACCGACGCTGTTGGCAGAGACATGTTATCTCGGTTGATCTACGGCGCACGCTATTCGTTCTTCATTGGTGTGATAGTCGTTGTTATCTCAGCCGGAACCGGTGTGTTAATCGGTCTGTTGGCAGGCTTTGCTCGTGGCTGGGTGGATACACTTATCATGCGTTTGATGGATGTACTGCTGGCGTTCCCAAGCCTGCTGCTGGCGCTGGTGATGGTGGCTATCCTCGGTCCATCTCTAATTAACGCAATGATTGCTATTGGCATCGTGCTGCAACCACACTATGTGCGATTGACTCGTGCAGCCGTAATGCAGGAACTGCCCAAGGACTACGTAACCAGTGCACGCGTGGTGGGTGCCAGTCGCTTACGCCTTATGTTTGTCACAGTGCTGCCCAATTGTTTAGCGCCCATCATTGTTCAGGCTGCGTTGTCGTTTTCTACTGCCATACTCGATGCGGCGGCTCTGGGTTTTCTAGGGCTGGGTGCACAGCCCCCAACACCGGAATGGGGCACCATGCTGGCAGACGCCCGCGAGTTTGTTTTACGTGCCTGGTGGGTAGTGACGTTTCCAGGTCTGGCCATATTGATTAATGTGCTAGCCATTAACCTCATGGGAGATGGGCTGCGTGATGCGCTTGATCCTAAACTAAAACGGAGCTGACATGCCTTTACTGGATGTACGCAATCTGTGTGTGGACTTCCGCACGGCCAACGGTTTGTTCCGTGCTGTTGATGGTGTTGATGTGCAAGTGAATGTCGGTGATGTTCTGGCGATAGTCGGTGAATCAGGCAGTGGCAAATCTGTGTCTATGCTGGCTCTGATGGGGCTGCTGCCTTGGACGGCAACTATTAACGCCGATCTATTGCATTTCGATGGTGTTGACTTGGCCAGCGCTAACACGCAGCAACGCCGATCCATTATCGGTAAAGATGTGGCCATGATATTTCAGGAGCCCATGTCCAGTTTGAATCCTTGCTTTACTATTGGCTTTCAGTTGCGTGAAACGATGAAAGCGCACTTGCCATTGTCCCGGCGTGAGCGACAATCGCGGGCTATCCAATTGCTCGAACAAGTGGGATTGCCGGAACCCGAACGCAGACTAAAAGCCTTTCCGCACCAGCTCTCTGGTGGCATGTGTCAACGGGTCATGATTGCTATGGCGATTGCCTGTAAGCCCAAACTATTAATCGCTGATGAGCCGACACCCGCGCTGGATGTCACTATTCAAGCGCAAATTCTGGAATTGCTGTTGGACTTACAAAAAGACACTGGTATGGCCTTGGTGCTGATCACTCATGATATGGGTGTGGTGGCTGAAACTGCACAGCGAGTCAGCGTGCAGTATGCGGGTCAGAAGGTGGAGGAGCAGGGCGTGCGTGATTTGTTTGCCAATCCGCATCACCCGTATACCCATGCACTATTGGCCGCGCTACCAGAGCGGGCAACCAGTCGGCAGTTACCTAGCATACCGGGTGTGGTACCGGGACAGTTTGATCGACCCAAGGGTTGCCTGTTTTCACCGCGTTGCACCTATGCCAAAGATCGCTGTTTTCAAGAAGTGCCTGTTGCTGCGCCACCCGCATTGGGCCTGGCACGTTGTCACTATCCATTAGTCGATGGCATTGCGCAGCGAGAGGTTTCTTGACTGTGTTGAACAACAATACCTTAATTGAAGCCACGGATCTTAGTCGACATTATGAGGTGTCGAATGGGCTGTTCGGTGGTAAGTCGACAGTCAAGGCATTAAGTAGTGCCTCGTTTCATTTGCAGGCTGGCTCAACGCTTGCTGTTGTGGGCGAATCGGGGTGTGGGAAATCCACTCTGGCGCGCGTGGTAACCATGATTGAGCCACCGACTGCTGGCCAACTGATACTCGATGGTCACCGTATCAGCGGTGATATTTCGCTAACTGATGAGCAACGGGCTGAGCTACGCGCATCCGTGCAAATCGTATTTCAGGACCCTTTCGGATCGCTTAACCCGCGACAGAGTATCGGGCGTATTCTTGAAGAGCCTGTATTAATTAACCGACCGTCGGTGTCACCTACTCAGCGCGAACAGCAAGCACGTGAAATGCTGGCCATGGTGGGACTGCGCCCAGAGCACTATGATCGCTACCCGCATATGTTTTCAGGTGGGCAGCGACAACGTATTGCCGTGGCCCGGGCGCTTATGTTAGAGCCGCGTATTTTGGTGCTTGATGAGCCGGTGTCAGCACTGGACCTATCCATACAATCGCAAATTCTGAATCTGTTGGTTGAACTGCAAGAGCGTTTGAATCTGGCCTATCTGTTCATTTCACACGATCTGTCTGTCGTGCGCCACATGGCAGACGAGGTTATGGTGATGTATTTGGGGAGGGTGGTGGAATCTGGTTCAGCAGCAGCCGTGTTCGATTCGCCCAAGCACCCCTATACTCAAGCTTTGTTATCGGCGACACCCGTTGCCGATCCGACCCGTGAGCAAACACGCATTCGGCTGCAAGGCGAACTACCGTCACCGCTGAATCCTCCGGCTGGTTGTGCATTTAACCCACGTTGCTGGAGAGCTCAGGATCGCTGTAGGGTCACAGCCCCAGAGCTCAGCGACGAGGGCACTCATATTGTTGCCTGTTACTTCCCATTGCACGATTGAATCAGATCAAGGTTATCGTAATATAGGTTGGTAGAGTCGCTAACAGGTTTGCTAAAGACGTTTGCGGCCATACAGCCATCAGTCAATTTAATCTGTAGGAGAACGGTAATCATGGCAACAGATATGAAAATAGACTATGTCGAATTGCCCGCCGCTGATTTTGATGCGGTACAACGATTCTACGAGCATGTTTTTGGTTGGACCTTTGAAGACTTTGGACCGGAGTATCGGGCATTCTCTGATGGTAGGCTCGATGGTGGTTTCTATCAATCAGCAAAAGTGTCGAGCAGTGAGCAAGGTGCTGCACTGGTCATTTTCTATGCTGACGATCTTGAAGCGGTGGAGCAAGCTGTGAAGGCGTCTGGTGGCGCCATCGTTAAGCCGATATTTTCATTCCCCGGTGGTAGGCGTTTTCAGTTTACTGATCCGCACGGTAATGAGCTGGCTGTGTGGTCGCATACATGATGTATCGATGCTGCTAAAATTTCTGCTTCTATCGTCTCAACGCCATACAAAAAACCGAACTGTTAACAGGGCTCTCCGAGATCTATTACGTTACTGATACCCAGTCGCTCTGCCTGCACTTGTAGCAATTCGGTGGTGTTATTGTCATTGTCAATGTCATTAATGTCCTGGAACTCGATGATCAGTATCGAGCCAGACAAACTCAGTTCGGATTGGTCGAATTGTAGTATGTCATCCATGAAGACTCGATCGGCAAAGTCGTCTCTTCTCACTTCGCCGGTGGCGGGGCGTGGGGGTATACATTGATCAATATCATCAAAGTCATGGAGTGTGGCCACGGCTATTCCGTCGTCGGCAGGTCTTCCGATGACCAGAAACGCCTGGTCATTCAATCGGCCAGCCCATCCATCCTGTAAATCAAAGAATCCAGCAAACGGTGTTATCAACGCTATTGCCGCCGCCGCATTGTTATTCGAATCACCGGCGCCACCCCCGGATGGCAATCCTTCACTGTCACAACTAGCCAGCATAAGCGTGGCCACTAGTGTTGAAAACAGGGATATTCGCTTAATAATGGAATGACGCAGAGAAGGAAGAAGCATGGAATCTAGCTCGTTGCTGTGATCAATTGTTCAGAAAAGCAAAATCCGCTGATCTGGAACAGTAAGCAGTCTATAGCAGTTTGCTTGAACACACGCTGAACGCTGGTGCAATTGAGCTCAGATGCCTGGTTCAGGAATTTTCGGGTCTTTTTTCAAAGACCGATACCCATCATGAATAGTGCCGGACAACAGGCTAGAATCTAGCTCAGAAGAAAGGATCTTTCGAGTCTATGAAGGTAATTGTGGCGGTGGATGGTGGCGGCAGCCGATGCCGCTTGGGGGCCTTCGACGAGCAAGGTGATGTGCTTGCTCGGTTTGTTGTTGACGAGCACGCCAGTCTGTCTTTGGGTGTCAGTGCAGCATGGCAGCATATTGAGCTCGGCCTGCATGGATTGCGCCGACAAATGAAAAAAGACGCTAGCTGGCAACCCGATCACTTGATGATGGGGCTGGCTGGGTCGTTACAGCAACGGCGGCGCCATGATTTTCTGAAACTGGTAACGCGGGGAGTCTCGTGCGATCTTGTGACGGACGGTCATGCCCAGCTGATGGGGGCAAGCAACGGCGAACCGGGTATCTGTTTGGCAATTGGCACCGGTAGCGTGGTGCATTGGTGGGATGCACAAGGCAACGGAGGTATGGCCGGAGGATGGGGTTTTCCAGCAGGAGACCAAGGATCAGGTGCATGGTTGGGTCTGCGCCTGATGCAACACTACATACGTTATCGAGATGGCGATAAATCGTCATCCTCTCTCATAGCGGCAACCGAACAACGTATCGGGACATCGGTATCGTCCATTCAGCAGTGGACGACAGAATCGCGTTCCAGTGTTTTGGCGCAATTGGCACCATTGGTGTTTGAACACGCTGCCAATGGAGACGCGCTGGCGGTTGACTTGCTCCAAGAAGCGATCGATCACTGCATGACGCTAATAATGTATGCGCCGGCGGACTTGCCGGTTTATATTGTAGGCGGTGTCGGCGAACAGCTCACAACACAGTTGCGTGATCACTTGGGTTCACGTATCCGTAAGTCACAAGGAGATGCTCTTCGGGGGCTTTGGCAAATCTGGCGAGCGGCCTATAGGACAGTCTGACATGCCGCATATGGAAACAACAGGACGGTGGTTGGGTGCTGATGGCTGGTTTCATGCTGTTTGCCATCATGATGCCCATATCCACTCACTGACACCTGTCAAACAGGCTGATGAGCATACGATGTTTATTCCAGCTCCTTTGGATCTGCATGTGCACGGTGGTGGCGGTGCCGATGTCATGCAAGGTGATGGCGCCATTCGCACCGTACTTGATATTCATGCCCAGCATGGTACCGGTGCGTTGTTGGCCACCTCGGTAACAGCGCCGTTTGAACACATCAATGACTTTATCGCCAGCGCTCAACGGGTCATAAAGACACCAATGGAGGGTCAAGCGAATTTACTCGGTGTTCATCTAGAGGGACCCTTTATTAGTCCAGAGCGACTCGGCGCACAACCTAATTACCCGGCCACACTGGACTTGGCAGTTCTGCAAGGTTGGCTTGAAACGGGTGTCGTCAAGGTTGTCACCTATGCGCCTGAGCTTGATGAGCTGCATCAGGTGCCTGCATTGTGTCGTCGTTATGGTGCTCGCGCACAAATAGGTCATACTGGATGTCATTGGTCGCAGGCCAGCCGGGCATTGGCAAGTGGCGCTGGAGCAACCCATTTATTTAACGCCATGAGCCCAGTTGCTCATCGCGATGGCGGTGCCGCTGTTGCGGTGCTTGCCTATGCTGATTTTGCTGAAATAATAACCGATGGCATTCATGTGGATAGAGCTGCTTTTGATACTGCCAGACGCGCGCTGAGCGGACTATACAGCGTGACAGATGCAACAGCTGCAGCTGGTATGCCTGATGGCGAATACCAACTTGGCTCTGTCATGGTCACCAAGGTGGGTGGCAGAGTTGTATTATCCGATGGTACGTTAGCCGGCAGCAGTCTAACGCAACAACGTTCAATTGAAGTGCTTAGCCATTGGGGGCTTGATTGGTTATCGATAGCTAATCTCATCAGTGCCGTACCAGCACGTTGGTTGGGCACAACGGATTATGGTGTGATTGCCAGCGGTGCGCGAGCCAATTGGCTCGAAGTCAATGATCAGGGCGCAGTAGCACTATGGCTTGATGGCAAACGGCAGGCGCTAGCACCACTGGCTTGAGTAACCCATTGTGAGGTAGAAAAGATCATGAGTAGCGCAAGCACGGAGAGCATAGATCCTAGATTGCTGGATCTTGACCTTCAACCCAATGCACAGATTTTCAACGAGCTGTTGCTGAGTCAGCAGCAAGCCGTGGATGCAGTCACCCGCGCCAAGGCCTCTATTGACGTGGCTGTTAACCAAGCGACTCAACGTTTATCCAGCACTCAGGGGCGATTGATTCTGATTGGAGCCGGTGCCTCTGGACGACTGGCGGTTCAGGATGGGGCTGAATTGTGGCCTACCTTTGGCTGGCCAGAAGAGCGCTTGATGTTGTGTATGGCAGGTGGGCCAGCGGCATTACTGGCCAGTGTTGAAGGCGTTGAAGATGATGTTTTTTCAGCTACGGCTGCGGCGGAGTATGCCAATGTTAATGCACAGGATGTCGTTATTGCCGTTGCGGCCAGTGGGCGCTCCGCATGGACTTGCGCCTGGCTTGAAACTGCACGAGGACTAGGCGCGTTGAGTATCGGCATTGCCAATAACGCCAATACACGATTACTGAATTCTGCTGAATGCCCGGTACTGCTGGACAGTGGAGCCGAGGTCTTGGCAGGGTCCACACGCATGGCGGCTGGCACGGCGCAAAAGATTGCATTGAATATTATCAGCACAACGCTGATGATTCGGTTGAACCGAACCTATGGCAATCTGATGGTTGATATGGCTGCCGTAAACCAAAAACTGGACAGTCGACGCATACGATTGCTTCAGCGCGTGTTACCGGAGTTGGATGATATACAGGCGCAGAGCGCCATTACAGCAGCGGATGGTTGGGTCAAGCTTGCAGTGTTGATTGCAATGGGAGACTCAGCACAATCCGGTGAGCAGCGTCTTGTGCGTCATGCAGGCTCTTTGCGCCGTGCAATGGCTGAGTGTGGGCACCCGAGTAACTGATTGCTACTGGGTATTTGTCAGTGCATAAATCGATACAGTGCGTGTAACAAAGATTCACACCATCATATACACAACAGGGTGCACCACTCTTTAGTGTTACACCCTGCTGTATTGAACAAACAACATAGCTTGTCGGTTACTGACTGTACAACTCACTGGTGGGTCGTGCGATTAATTCGGTAACAGACATTAAGCAATTGAGACTAGCCGCCAGTAAGAGAGCTGAGCGTTTCTAGCATGGGGCCGACAATAGGTTCAAGGATTGGACCAACGCCTGGAATGGCGATGACCTTATCGATGATCGGTTGCAATGCTGACAGTCCATTACTGATAACTGAGCCGACTGGACCTTTTGCGGCATCCGGCAGGCGGCCGATAACATCTGTTAAGCCACTGACCTGACTACCCACATCCTCCAGTGCCGGTACGGCGGCAGTGGCAGAATCCAAATCAGTCACACCGCTGAATGTTTCTGTCGCCTTGCCAAATATGCCTTCAATGCCGCCGGTAATTTCGCTGAGATCAACACCTTCCGGCATGGCCTCTTGCGCTGCATTTAACGCCTCCTGGCCCGCTTCTGATGCGTCCTGCACGGCCTCTGTCGCGGTGGCCTGGGCATCAGCTGCCGCTTTGGTTGCAGCGTCCTTGTTCATGTACTGCATGCCGAAATAACCCAGACCCAGCACTGCCGCCAGAGGTAACAGCCACTTCATGAAGCCGCCACCACTTGGCGCTGCTGGCGCTTCATATGATGTTGCCTGTGGAGTTGATACGGCAGCGACAGGCTCTGCAGCAATGCTGTCGAAAAAACCCGCTGACTGCAGCTGATCTGAAAACCCTTGAGGCATAGCTGCATTAATACTGTCGCTTTGTCCGGTTAACATTGAAGCCATTGAATCAGCATTCAAACCACCGTCAAAGACCTTTTTCTTGATAACGCCAATAATGATTGGGGCCAACATGCCCATCAGCGAGCTGCTGTTACCGCGGCTGATGCCAGCGAAATTAGCGACAACACCAGCCAACTGTCCCAGCGCACCAGAACCGAGCAAAGAGCTCAGCAACGATGACCCCTGACTGGCCACCTGGCTCGATTCACTGCCGCCAAGCAAATTGCCAATGTTGCCCAGCATACCGTCGTCTTGCTTCTGAACAGCGTCAAACAGAGCGCCAGCACCGCTTGGTGTGCCAGAGGACTTCATCAGTCCACTGAGTAATCCGGGTAGAGCGCCTGAGAGTGCTCCTGATGTTTGGGATGATTCAGTACCCAGTACACCGCCCATTTGTCCAAGCAACTGGTCACTGATCTGGTCCTTGACTAGGTCAACTATGTTGAACGACATGCATCTCTCCATTGGTTGTTATGAGTCTGGCTTGCATCTGGATCCGCAACCAGTCGTTAAGAGCGTTAATCATACTACCGTGTGTTACATGGGGGTTAATTGTATTGGTGACTCTGCGCATTTATTTTCGATAGTTCACATCAATAGCTGACTCAATATCCGGTGTATGGGGTTGGCTTATTTAACTATTCAGATGACTATTTAGTAAGGGTCTAAATCTACAAACGGAATGAAAATGCATTGAGCTACCTGCGCGCTGTAATACTGACGCTGCTGCAGCGTCTCGCCGTTATACGCAAGCAGTTGGCGTTGCTTCACCTCGATATCTCACTTAGGTTATTTGGGTGTTTGTACAGCACAGGTGCGACACAGTGTCAGGCTGCGAGTCGCAGTCGGGGCTGGCTGATCACCCGTTAGTAACAAATTTTGTCACGGGTCTTGTCGCGGGTTTCGTCACGAGTTTTGTCATAAGCCTTGTCATAGGCCTTGTCATCTGATGCAGCCAACGGACTGATGATCCGGTGTGGTCACATTATTGCTGCGGTAGTTTTTTGCTTGTCTGAGCGTGACAACAGAGCTTGCCGGTTTTATCGTCCATTTTTTGCACCGGCCCGTTTATTGGAACCGTTATGAGTGTATTGAGTGAACAGGATGTGTGTGAGATAGTCAAAGTAGTCTGGATGACGTTACTCGAGCGCAGCGTAGAACCCTGTGTGCTAGTCAATGTTAAAGCCGAGTTATTCGACCGTCATTGCGTGACAGCCAACAGCGTTATTTCAGGCGCCTGGCATGGTGAGGTACATGTGCGCTGCAGTCAGGATTTCCTGGCAAGTGCTGCTGCACACATGTTTAGCATCAGCATTGATGATGTTGAACATCAGGATTGTGTCGATACGTTGATTGAATTAACTCATATGCTCGGTGGCACCATTCAATGCCTATTGCCAGAGGTCTGTGACCTGGCATTACCGACACTTGTAAACAATGATAACGACTTACCAAGGCCTGTTGACTGGCATTATTTTTTCTGTCAGAAACACCCCATAGCGATTGCATTAACAGAAAAATTTGAGTGCATGACTCAAGCGGCCTGAGCACATAGTTAAGGCAGTATGATTACGCGTAATTAGCGATGGTTCATCGATTTGGACTAAACTCCTTGCGACGACGAGCTCGTATCAGGATCGTCTGGCCTGTCGTCAGTGCTTGTTACACTCGGTGCTGATGCGTTCAACAATCGTGAGATTGACTACCTTGGAGAGTTTAGATGGTAAAAATAATTTCCCGGATTGGCAGTGATGTCAGCCGATTTCTACTGATTGCAA
The DNA here is from genome assembly GCA_938003775.1 of uncultured Granulosicoccus sp. Taxonomy (GTDB): domain Bacteria; phylum Pseudomonadota; class Gammaproteobacteria; order Granulosicoccales; family Granulosicoccaceae; genus Granulosicoccus. The sequence continues at coordinate 22,851 of CALKXZ010000296.1, forward strand.
CAATGACCGGATTATTGGTTAGCTGCGGTGGTAGTAGCGGTGACACTGTCTCTATTGACGACCAGGATTTCGACCTGGATGGTATTCCCAACTCTGAAGACCCGGATGCCGACGGTGACAATGTTGCCGATGATGTTGATCGCTTTGTAGACTTAAACAGTGATGGCGTGAATGATCGTGTTGCACTACTTGATGCTGACAATGACGGTATAGATAATGCGTCAGACCCAGATGCCGATGGTGATGAGATTGCCGATTTTGAAGACAATTTTGTTGATCTGGACAATGACGGATTGGATGATGAAAGCGGCCTAAGCGAAGCGGTTGCAAATGCAGGCGGTCCGATTGCTGGTGATAACGATGGTGATGGCTTTATCGACGTTACCGCAGAAAGAGTCTGTGGTGGTGCAGGTGATCAGAACGTTGCAACGGATGCTAATTCCTCCAACAGTGCCTGGGATGACAATTGCAATATCAGAGCGCCAGCGGCGGCAGGTAATCCAGTTAGGCAGAGTTCGCAGTTTGCTAACAGCTACTATACAGTGGGTATTCAGCGGGTAGTTTATTGTTCAGGTTTTGGTGATGGTGAGAACTATGAAGCCTTCGCTGATGGATTATTTGGCCCCAATACCGACGCCGCTGTAAGGCAGTTCCAGAGCACTGGTGACCCGGTGCTAACTGACGACGGCATTGTGGGTCCAGCCACTTGGGGTAAGCTTCGAGACAGCATTGTTCGATTAGAGCAAGGCACCGTCGGTGCCGGTGGCATATCGTTTGACTCCTACGGATTCGCTGATGGCCGATGTGAGGGTGTACCGCTCTTTTATCAAGAGATCAGCCAGGACCCCAATAATGCGCTGAGCTTAATCGAAGGTGGCTGGGAGCTGGCAAGAAATCGACCAAATGAAGCTGAAAGTTCGCCGTTTTCCATTGAGTTTGGCGATGCGTTTAGATAAGGGCTAACGCATTTGGTAATCGATTGCTCTACAACGATTCAATGAGACATTGGGTCAGCATTGGTGCGGTGTTAAGTGTGTTGACTGTGGCCATTTGGTTCTGGTATCCATCAGAGCCAAATGGTCCGCATTCAGACCCGCACACAACGACGGCAAACGGTTCTTCAACCCACCCATCAATAGCTCAGCCGTCTAACCAGCCAGACAACTCAGCGCCTTCACCATTTGCCGTCCAGTCAAACGAGGTGTCACAGGACAACGCTGCGCCGGTCAGTGTTACGACGGTGCCGAAGCAGCTATCAGATACCACCAACACAATAGCGACTAAACAGCTCGATACAGCTCGTACGGTCACAACGACTATCAATATTTCGTCCATTGGACAAGGCCCGTTGTCCGATGATGAATTTACACAGATCGTTGCCCAACTCAAGCAAGACCCAGCATTGTTATCGCAACTGATTGATGAATTCAGGCAAGAACAACAGCCGGAACGCAAAGCACGATTGGCACGGCTCATGGGGCAGGTGGGTGGTGAGCAAGTGTTGCTGGCTGCTAGCGAACTGATTTACTCAGGTGATGCAGCATCACGCACATTGGGTCTTGATCTGTTGCAGGAGGTACAACCGGGCAATGCCACTGCACGCGATATTGCCTCTAGTTTACTGTCAACGGAGGTTGAGTCGCAGGTTCTGATCGATACCATGACAGCACTGGCGCAGCCTGGTGATGTTGATCAGAACAGCCGATTGTTTTTAGCCGATCAGGTGGCACTGCTGGCCACGCACGACGACCCTGATGTGCGTGGAATTAGCTTGAACATTCTGTCAAGGTGGAGCACTGATGAACGTTATACGCAGGTGCTACTGGATGGGTTAGAAGATCAAGTATCTACGGTACGCCAATCTGCCGCCTACGCGCTGGTAGGCCATGAAGACACCAGCCAAGCCGTTCTTGATTCACTGCTCAGTGTCGCCAGTAACCCGGATGAGAGTAAACGTGCGCGACGCGGCTCTTTGCTGGCCCTTAGAAGCATGTCGATCAGTGATGAACTTCGGCAGCAATTGGTTATCATTACTCGAGAGCTTGATACGCAGAGACGTACTCAGTAAAACTAATAATGTCGAGTAAAAACACCATGAACCGCGTTGCTAGCACACAAGATCAATCGTCCTGTATTGCCCCCTACGTTAATAAGTTGATAAACACGCAGCAATTTGCAGGCGTTGCATGGTGCGTTGAACATCAGGGAACTGTGGTCGAGCAAGGATGCGCCGGTTTCAGTGACGTGCAACGTCAAGCAATGCTGCAATCTGATGCCATCTACCGGTTGTATTCCATGACCAAACCTGTTGTGTCAGTTGCCTGCTTGCAATTGATTGAAGCCGGTTTGCTGCGGCTCAGTGATCCGATCAGTCACTGGATTCCAGCCATCGGTAAACAGAAGGTGTTGCATTCTGATGGGCGATTGTTACCTTTGGAACGACCCATCACTGTTGAAGATTTGCTCACTCACCGCGCCGGTTATTCCTATGATTTTCTGCCCGATTGTGCAGTGGCTGAACAATACCGGCAAGCCCAATTGGTAGCTGATGGCACGCGCACGTTAGCTGAGTTGGTTCAGGTTCTGGCCGACTGTCCGTTAGCCTGGCAGCCAGGTACACGATGGTATTACAGCTACTGCACTGATGTGCTTGCGCATGTTATTGAATGTGTCTGCAACGCCACAATCGGCTCGTGTTTGCATTCCTCATTGTTTGAACCATTGGGAATGGGTGATACCAGCTTTCAGGTATCTCCGGTCAACCAGCATCGTCTGGTGTCGATGTATGGTCAGCGTGAGCTGGGTCTCGTACCCGTTATTACCGGGCACGACAATGATCTGGTGGCCATGAATGTCGATCAAAGCTATCCGGTGAATAATGAACATTTTGGTCGTGGTGGTATTGGTCTGTATTCCACAATAGACGACTATCGTGCGTTTATGGGAGTGCTCATGCATGGCTTGTCACCCACAGGTGAGGCGATGCTGTCAAAACCAATGCTCGACATGTTGTGGCAAAACCGATTAAGTGTGTCGCAAATGCCAATAGACATCGGTGGCAACGCCTACCCCGGTTATGGCTGGGGCTTGACCGGACGTGTTATGCAAGATACCGGGCAGGCGCAATTTCTGACGGTTAATGGTGAGGGTGGTTGGGCAGGCGCCGCGTCGACACATTTCTGGGTTGATCGTCAGAATGTTTTTAGTGGCCTGGTTATGGCCCAGTACCTGGGCTCGAACATACCACTGGGTGCGGATGTTCAGGCCCTGAGTTACCGGCTATTAAGCTAGCGATAAGACAATCACACACGTCAACAGCAGTTAGGCGTTTGCAGGCATTTTTATCTTTAACGCCTCAGCGCGCTCAGCTGAGTCATGCCAGGCTGCTTTTGCTTGGGTCATATCACGAGCTCTGTCAGCCTCTGGCCATCCCTGAGCGTGGCGTTCGATGAGATCACCAAGAAATGTAATGTGATCAGGCCGCTCGTTCAGGCACGGAATATAGTGGAATCGAGTCCCGCCGTTTTCCTCAAAATATTCTCGGTTCTCACCACTTATCTCTTCAATCGTTTCCAGACAATCTGCGGAGAATGCTGGACACAGTACATCGATAGATTTAATTCCCTCGCCCGGCAGACTCTTCATGGTTTCGTCACAGTAAGGGCGCAACCATTCCTCGCGCCCCACCCGCGACTGAAATACAACCCGTATTTCATCATTACTGATGCCCAGCTCTTGCGCCAACAAACGCGATGTCTTGTGGCAAAGGCAGTGGTAGGGATCCCCTGACATGAGATATCGCTTGGGGATTCCATGGTATGAGGTCACCAGTAATTCACCGCGACCGTTCTGTTCCCAGCTTTCTCTGACACTGTCTGCCAGAGCCTTAATAAATGCTGGCTGGTCGCAAAACTGGTTAATGAAGCGTAGTTCCGGGATCCAGCGGGTTTTTTGCATACGGCTGGTCACCGCATCGAATACAGATGCCGTTGTGGTGCCTGAGTATTGTGGGTACATGGGCAAAACGATTAGCCGTCGTACATTAGCTGCTGCCAGACTTGCCATGGCGGTATCAATGGAGGGTTTTCCGTAGCGCATACCAAGCTCGACCACCACGTGCTCACCGAAGCGTTTCTGCATATCAGCTGTCAATGCCGCTGTTTGCTGGCGAGATATGCTGAGCAGTGGCGAGCCGGTCTCCTCAGACCACACTTCCTGATAGGCCTTGGCGCTGCGGGAGGGGCGGATCCGCAGAATAACGCCATGCAGCAGAATTCTGAGTAGCCAGCGTGGCAGTTCGATGATCCGCGGATCGCTCAGAAATTCTGCCAGGTAACGCCGTACGGGACCAGTTTCTGGCGCATCAGGGGTGCCCAGATTGACGACCAGGACCCCCAATCGCTCTGCCGTACCGTGCTCGTAG
>CALKXZ010000297.1 GCA_938003775.1 uncultured Granulosicoccus sp.
CTCGCCTGACCAACTGCCTGGCCCAGCGCACCAATGTACACATATAACGCTGTGGCAGGCATGATACCGATCAACGTCGCTAGAACATAGGGTACGAATCCAATGCGCGTTAACGAGAAAAGATAGTTCTGTACGCCATAAGGAATGAGTGGGCTCAGACGCATCAGCCCAACCACGCGCCAGCTTTCATCACTCAAGGCTGTGTTTAATGCCCGTAGTCGAGCATCGCGATTAATCCAACGAGTGACACGCTCGCGTGCCACGTAACGACCCAACAGGAAGGCAATGGCCGCCGCCAGGGTTGCCGAACCAACGACCAACGGAAAACCCCAGGCACCATAGGCCAAACCCGCGGTTAATGTTAGCGCAGAAGCGGGTCCCAGCAGCACCGTGATAACAACGTAGATCAGCACGAACAGAGCAATACCGGGAATCCCCATGGCCAGAATCCAAAACCGAAACGATTCTATCCATTGCCCCACTGGCGCGAGCCACCACAGCACAATAGTGAGCACTATCGCGAGTAGTCCAAGCACTATTCTTTGGCGATTGGTCATCGTATGAATTGGTCACCATTCAGGAAAATCATCCTGCAGATACCGGACAAATAGGCTCGTCTATCCAATGTTAGGTGTACCGCCGCAGGGCCTGAGTTAGACCGGTCGATTAATGGAAACAATATCACCCGCCATGACATATTCACCACCGCCCAGCCGACCTATAGGGTCTAGTTTGTTGGCGTCCACTTTCAGTCGCCCTTTGCGGTCCTCACTCACGACGCTGTCCGATAGATATAAATCAGTCAACTCGAGAAAGGCGATCCACTGAGTGTTGATCAGCTTAGTATCTACCAATCTGGCAGCATAGGCCACTCGGCAGTCCGTCAACCTCGGCAGAGTACTGCCTGGCATAGCGCTCGTGGACAGACCCAGTTCGCTGATTTCAGAGACACCCCGTTGTACGGTCGCAGACGAGGCGGTCATCGCTGCCGCCATCTCTCGATGCGCTATGTGAATGACGCAATCGGGGCGCTGTTCCAGATTGTACCGCGTGTCTTTCACCTGCCCATCAGACGTGATACCCACCGACATGACAACCATTGGGGGAGCGCTGCTCATGGCATTGAAGTAGGAAAACGGTGCCAGATTCCAGGTCCCACCGTCATTTTCTGTCAACATCCAAGCGACAGGACGTGGAACGATTGTCTGAGTCATTGTGGCATAGGTCTCCACTGGTGAGAGTGAAGAGAGATCTATGTGCATGTAAACGGTTCCTTTGGTGGGGAGGTTATCAGATTGACCAGCGTGCAGGAGTTGCCACGACCAACCCTGTGAATTATCCGTGGTTGTGAGAAATTCATCAGTCAATTCACATCTATCATTACGCTTTAATCATTACGTTTGGGAACGAAGTACGTCCTACGCACACTATACTCAACACATGCACGACGAACTGACACTGATAGCCTCTCACAACGACGACGCCCTACACCGGAATTCGGACGTCCCAGGATCTATGTCGACTCAGAATGTCAAGCAAGCGGCCGTGCTCGTGCCTCTGGTGCACCATGATAACCACTGGCAGATATTGTTCATACGACGCGCCAACAATGAACGGGATCGGCACAGCGGGCAAGTGGCTTTTCCGGGTGGACGAGTAGAAGAATCTGACGCCGACCACGAGGCAGCAGCCTTACGAGAAACACGCGAAGAAATTGGGCTGCATCCTGAAAACATCAATATTGTCGGTCAGATTGAACCTTACATTACCATCAGCGACTATCAAGTCACACCCGTGATTGGCGTGGTTCGATGGCCCACCACCCTGAACTTACAGATCTCGGAGGTCGCTCGGGCGTTTCTGATTCCGTTGGACTGGTTGCGCAATCGGCAGAACCTAACCTACCGGGCGCGTAAAGACATCGATGCAAAAAGTGCTCAACGGCACCCGGTTATTGTGTTCAATGAGTTCGATGGCGAAGTACTCTGGGGCGCTACGGCCCGAATCACTCTGAATTTCATCAAAGCCGTCGAAGATGGCAAGATACCCCTGCCAGCATCGGCCAAACCCTCAGACTAATAGCCAGTGTACGGGAAGACTAATGCAGCATTAGTTTGTTCCAGTGCACTAGAGCGTCGCTACTGCGGCTTTCATACGCCGTACCCCTTCCTCAAGCGTTTGACGCGGGCACGCAAAATTCAATCGTATGTAGTGGGGTTGCCCAAATTGCTCACCGCTAGACAACCCAACTCCGTGCCGTTCAAAAAAACCTTGTGCGTCCTCTAACGCAAGACCCGTTGCATCTATCCAAGCTAAATACGTGGCTTGAATAGGTTCAACCTTTAAGCCTTTAACCGCGTTCAATTCCTGTGTTAAATAGGCTAGGTTGTCTGCTAGATACACCAATAACTCTTTACGCCATTGACACCCATCACGGTAAGCGGCTTGCGTTGCAACAAAAGCCAATGGTGGCACCATGGGTACAATTGACTGACACTTTTGTTTGAATCGTTCACGTAACTCCGGATTGCTGATAATGGCGAACGAACAGTTGAGCCCAGCAATATTCCAGGTCTTGCTACCACTCATTAAGGTTACGATACGATCGGCCATGGACGGACAAGCCACAGCTGTTGGAATGTGCTGCGCTTGCGGGTCAATCACGAGGTCACAATGAATTTCATCGGATACCATAATGACATTGTGCTGTTCACACAGCTTACCAACGGCGTCCAGCTCCTCGGTTGTAAAGACGGTACCGGTTGGATTATGCGGCGAACACATCATCAGTAGCCGCGTGTTGTCAGTGAATACCTCCTCCATGGCATGCATGTCATAAGTCCAACGCTCATCGACCTTGTGCAGTGGTACCCGAACAACGTGCTGTCGATCAATCTCGTGTGAGTCGAAAAAGTGATGGTAAATAGGCGGATTGACCACAATTTGTTCACCATCACCACAGAACGCCCGACAACTAACGGCTAAACCGGTCACAACACCGGGTAACCAGACAATCCAGTCTTCATCAACCTGCCACTGATACTCACGCTTCAAAT
>CALKXZ010000298.1 GCA_938003775.1 uncultured Granulosicoccus sp.
GCCGGTAAGCGCCTGATTGTGCCAAGTGCACCAGAGCAACCTTTGAGGCATCGCGTTCGATGGAGAACATGGATTCGCCCACAAATACGCGTCCCATTTGAATCCCATACAACCCGCCCACCAGCCGGTGCCCCATCCACACTTCCAATGATCGCGCCACACCCAGGGTATTTAACTCGCAGTAGGCCGCAATCATTTCATTAGTGACCCAGGTTCCATTTCCGCCTTTTCTCGGTGCCCCGCACTGTTTCATGACTTCTCGGTAAGCTAGATTTTCAGTGACCTCAAAGCGCCCACTGCGCAGCGTTTTACGCAGGCTACGAGAGACGCGCACATCGTCAGGCCAGATGATGCAACGTGGATCTGGTGACCACCAAAGAATCGGTTCGCCAGCCTCATACCAGGGGAAGACGCCCGCACGATAGGCCGCCAGTAGGCGTCTGGGGCTCAGATTTCCACCAGCCATGAGCAAACCATTGGGTTCGCTTAGAGCCGTCGCGACCGATGGAAAAGGTGTCAGGTCGTCGTCAGAGGCCAGAAAAGGGATGGGCATAGGTGCGTCAAAGTTGTATCTCAGCCTTGAACGGTAGCAAATCAGCGAGCCCTGTGCACCTTTGTTCTACATGTGGCCGCTCCTGAGCTAGGAAATTGGCTATGGCATCGCGAAATCCCGGGTGACGAATGTAGTGTGCCGAATGAGTGATGGTCGGGACGAATCCACGGGTAATCTTGTGCTCACCCTGCGCACCCGGTTCGAAGTGCTCAATACCGTGTTCGATACAATAGTCAATGCCCTGGTAATAACAGGCCTCAAAATGCAGGGAATTGTGTTCCTGCCGACAGCCCCAGAATCTGCCGTACAGCGTATGGGTTCCGATGAACATGATGGAGCAGGCGATCGGCCAATCGGGTTGTTCGTCGGCCGCGTTATAGACGAATACGATCAGCAGCTGTTCCCCCATTTTTTCACCAATTTGTGCAAAAAATTCAGCCGTCAGTGATGGGTTGCCCCATTTGCGATCAAACGTTGATTGATAAAACTGGTGCACCCAGCGCCATTCCTGTGGGCTTAGCGTATCACCCGTTCGCCGCTCCAGCCGCAAACCAGCATCCCGGGTGTGGCGTCGTTCGCGGCGGATGGTTTTCCGTCTTTTGGACGTGCAGCGTGACAAAAAATCATCAAAATCCGTGTAGCCGTCATTGTGCCAATGGTATTGGCAGTCAATGCGTCGCAGGTGATCGGTCGCTGCTTCCAGGCCGGTCAGCGTAGGCTGAGGTTCGAGTGTGTCTGTTATGGATTGATCTGAGGGGTGCGGTTCTACAGCGGATAGGATCTGGCTTTCGAGCGAGGTTAAAAATAAATAATGAACACCTGAATAGTCTTGTGCGTCGGCAAATTGTCTGACAGCACTTGCCAGTAGCTTGATGCTCTCTTCCAGCGGTTGATCTGCTCGTACCAGTACGCGTCGCCCGGTTGCCGGAGTAAACGGAATGCTGGAGACCAGCTTAGGGTAGTACGACTGTTGATGGCGTTCGAAGGCTTCTGCCCAAGACCAGTCGAACACAAACTCACCGTAGGAATTTGTTTTGATGTAGCTGGGGACAGCTCCCACTAGCTCGTGCGTGTCATCGGCTTCAAGCCACAACAGAAAATAGCGGGGGTACCAGCCAGTTACCTTGCCCAGACAGCCTGTCTCGTCCAGCGTGTGCAAGAATTCATGACGTAAAAACGGATTACCATCATCACACAGTGCATTCCACTGCGCAGCAGGTATCTCGTTGAGTGTGTCTCGTACTTCAATCTGCAGCTTGCGTGTCATCTTCAAACTATACGAGTGCGTTGTGCAATGGACTCGTAGTGGATACAACTTTATTCTAAGAGCGTGGCCTCGAGATATCGCTCGGCATCTAGTGCTGCCATACAGCCTGTTCCTGCCGATGTGATGGCTTGTCGATAGACATGATCCATGACGTCACCAGCGGCAAACACACCGGGTACGCTGGTAGCCGTTGCATTACCTTGAGTGCCACCGGTGACATCCAGATAGCCGTTGTGCATGGCCAGTTGATCAGTAAAAAGGCCCGTGTTAGGGCTATGACCGATAGCAATGAAAACGCCCAGTAGCTCGATCTCTTCGCTAGCGCCCGTGTCCGTATGACGAATGCGCATGCCGGTCACACCACTTTGATCGCCCAGTACTTCCTCCAAGGTGTGATCCCACACGATTCGGACATTAGCGTTCTTGGCTTTTTCAAATAACCGGTCTTGCAATATTTTTTCAGCGCGCAGGGAGTCTCGGCGATGCACGAGTATGACCTCACTGCAAATGTTTGATAGGTACAGTGCCTCTTCTACCGCCGTGTTACCGCCGCCGATGACGGCGACTTTTTGTTGCTTGTAGAAAAATCCATCACAAGTTGCACATGCCGACACACCGCGCCCTTTGAAGGCCTCCTCAGAGGGTAGTCCCAGGTATTTGGCACTGGCACCGGTGGCAATAATTAACGAATCGCACGTGTAGGTACCGTTGTCGCCAGTGAGTGTCAGCGGGCGCTGTGAAAAATCCACGCTCTGGATATGATCGTTGATAATTTGAGTATCAAAACGTTCAGCATGTTGCTTGAAGCGTTCCATCAATTCGGGTCCCTGCACGCCCATGGCATCGGCTGGCCAGTTATCGACATCGGTTGTGGTCGTGAGTTGACCGCCAGGTTCCATGCCTGCTACCAGAACCGGATTGAGGTTAGCACGAGCTGCGTAGACTGCAGCGGTGTAGCCAGCAGGTCCAGAACCGAGTATGAGTAATTTGCAATGACGCGCGTCAGGCATAGCAGTTTAAGTCTGTCAGGTGTGTGATTAGGTGCCTAACAAGGCACAGAGTATGGTACCTGTAAATCGGTTTAATTCGGCAGGTAGAGTGATAGACGTCTGCTACACTTTTAGGTTCGGCGTGTGTGCATCTTCAGTTTCTAGCGCACCCTTCCTATTCCTACTGGCCATACCTACTGGCAGGACTGTTTTTTTTGGCCCAAGCTACCAAAAAGCGCGCAGCGTCAGCGCGGCGCAAAAAGGCCCCTGTAGCACGTAAGACGGCCACGACTGCCAAAACGGCAGGGCGTGGGTCGGCGACCAGACGGGTCGCCTCCAGTCGCACTGCGGTTGCCGGTGCACGCAGGAATACTGCCGCGAGCCGCGCGCGAACTCGGGCTGCGGCAAGCGCTACTTTGGCGGATTCTGCAGCGTTGGGACAGATGGGGCGCCTGCTACGCGAGGTGGGTGGCATTGTCTGCGCCTTCGCCGCACTCATTGTGCTAGTAGCCCTAATCAGTTTTGATGCCGATGATCCGGGTTGGTCGCACACGGGAGTCGGTCAGACAATTCAGAATAGCGTGGGGCGAGTAGGGGCATGGTTTGCCGATGTCAGCTTGTCGCTGTTTGGCTTTATGGCCTATTTGATTCCATGGGTCCTTGCCACCAGCGGATGGTTATTGTTTCGGGATGAACGACGTGCGCCGGCCGCCTACCGACCGTTTGTTTTTATCAGAATCATTGGTGTGGCATTGATGCTTATTAGTGCCAGCGCTTTGGCCGATTTACATTTTGCAGTGCCCGAAGGGTCCTTACCGAAAAACATATTTGGGGGCGGCATACTGGGTACGGCCGTGGCCTGGCGTTTGGTTGGCTTTCTACATCATCTGGGTACTACGCTACTGCTACTGGCCGTATTCTTCAGTAGCCTGACGTTGGCGTTCGGTACATCATGGCTGAAGTTGATTGAAATGATCGGTGGCGCTGTTGTGGGTTTTGCTGAAAAACTCAGCGGTGGTGTTACCCGGTTATCAGAATCGCACGCAGAGCAGGCCAAAATACGCGAGGCAGACCGGCAACGTGAAGCGCGTCAGCGGGTTGTGCAAGAACGCGATGCACACGCAGCCTCGAAGGCTGCTCGGGGATCTTCCTCCGCGCGCAAGATACCGGAGTTGGATCCGTTACTGGATATTGATGCGGAGAATCCGCCACGCACCGGACTGGCTGCAGCGTTGTCTCTGGCCAGAAATACGGCAAAGCTTGGAACCGGCGCCGCCACCAGTGCGGCAAGGAACGCGGCCCGGCAATTGGGTGGTGCCGCTGGTGCGAATGGTCATCGTGTTGATGCAATGGATCATGCCATGGCGCAGTCCGACGCACTGCTCAACGATGAATTCGATGACACGATCAAGATAGATGCGGCCACCGCGGCGGCGATAGATAAGTTGGATAGGCCGGGTACGCAAATACCTCCCAAAGCAGTTGCAGCTGTCAGCGACACAACGGGCTCGCTCACGGCTCCGCTACCCACTGTTGATCCGGTCGTACGCAAGAAAAAAATCTCGATTAAACAACGCGTCACGGAACAAAAGCAGGCAAAGCTGTTTTTAGATGTCCCTGATTCGGATTTACCGCCACTGTCGTTGCTTGATGCGCCAGAGCCGCAGCGCCCTGGATTTTCTGACGCTGACCTGGAAGCGTTATCGCGATTACTGGAAGAGAAGCTTGCAGAGTTTCGAATTACGGTCGAAGTGGTGGCAGTGCATCCCGGTCCAGTCATTACTCGTTTCGAAATGCAATTAGCGCCGGGTATCAAGGCCAGCCGTATTACAGGCCTGTCCCAAGATATAGCGCGATCCATGTCCTTAGTCAGTGTGCGAGTGGTTGAAGTCATTGCGGGTAAATCCACCATTGGGATTGAAGTGCCCAATGATCATCGCGAGATAGTCCAGCTGACTGAAATGCTGCAATCGGAGCAGTACATCGAGAAGAAGTCTCCCTTAACGCTGGCTTTGGGCAAGGATATTAGTGGTCAGTCGGTTACGGCAGACCTAGGGCGTATGCCACATCTGCTGGTTGCCGGTACCACCGGTTCCGGTAAATCGGTTGCCGTGAACTCTATGCTGATCAGCTTGCTGTACAAGGCTACGGCAAAAGATGTCAGGCTCATACTGATTGATCCGAAAATGCTGGAATTAAATGTCTACGACGGCATTCCTCATTTATTGGCGCCAGTGGTGACTGACATGAAAGAGGCGGCGAATGCACTGCGCTGGTGTGTGGGTGAAATGGAACGCCGCTACACCATCATGGCGGCTTTGAAGGTTCGAAACATTGCTGGCTATAACAAGAAAGTGAATGAGGCCATCAAGCTGGGTACGCCAATCGTTGATCCGCTGTATCAGGCAGAGTTGTCGTTAACACCAACAGCTGCGCCGCCAACGCTTGAACCCATGCCGTTTATTGTTGTGGTAGTGGACGAATTTGCCGACATGATGATGCAGGTGGGCAAAAAAGCGGAAGAGTTGATAGCGCGAATTGCACAAAAAGCCCGTGCTGCGGGTATTCATCTGGTGTTGGCCACTCAGCGTCCTTCGGTGGATGTCATTACCGGTTTGATTAAGGCGAATGTGCCAACTCGTATCGCTTTCCAAGTGTCATCGAAGATAGATTCGCGCACCATACTCGACCAAGGCGGGGCAGAGTCTCTGCTTGGTCATGGTGACATGCTATTTTTACCACCAGGTACTGCACTGCCGGTGCGCGTGCATGGCGCGTTTGTGGACGACCATGAAGTCCAGAATGTCATCGCTCACATCAAGCAGACCGGTGAACCCAATTACATAGAAGAAATTTTGCAAGAAAATACGATGGCCATTCCGGGTCTCTCTGGCGGTGATACAGACAGTGGTGACGGTGAGTCGGATGCGCTCTACGATCAGGCAGTGGCGATTGTGTTGGAATCACGCAAAGCCTCCATCTCCTATGTTCAACGGCGTTTAAAGATCGGTTATAACCGCGCGGCGAGAATGGTCGAGGAGATGGAAGCGGCAGGTGTGGTTAGCGCAGTGACTGGCAGCGGCACCCGAGAGGTATTAGCGCCTCCGCCAGGATAACGGGCTATACGGTAATGTCGGTGAGCTTGTCTAACACGGGGCTGGTGGCGGTCCGCTAGCTGCTATTCGTGATTTAATAGTCATCTACCCGACCCAAACAAACCACTTATGCTCTCTTGTTCACGCCAAAGCACGCCAACGGCCAGAATTCTTGGCTTGCTGGGTATGTGTCTGTTGCTGGTGTCGACATCCGCACTGGCGGACACTGCAAAAGATCAGCTCGATAGTTTCATTAACGAGCTAGAGACGTTTCAAGCGCGTTTCGAACAAACCCTGTACGACGCTGACTCACAACCTTTGCAGGAATCAACCGGTACCATCAAGCTTAAGCGGCCAGGCAAGTTTGTTTGGTCGTATACCCAACCTGCGAACCAAGAGATCGTGGCTGATGGCACGCGCTTGTGGTTATACGACAAAGATTTGGAGCAGGTGACAGTCAACGACCTGGACGAGCGTGTGGCCGGTACACCCTTAGCTTTACTGATGCGATCGGCACCGCTGGACGAGTCTTTCGCTATTGAATCGCTGGGTACCTCGGATGGTATTAACTGGTTAGAGTTAACACCCAAGTCGGAGAGCTCGGATTTCGAGTTGGTGTTTATTGGCTTGAACAGTGACGGTTTAGCAGCACTTGAACTGCGTGATAACTTTGGTCAGGCCACGCAAATCATCTTCAATGACTTTGAAGCTGACGTAGAATTGGATGACGCACTGTTTGAATTCACCGTGCCAGATGGCGTTGATGTGATTGGTCTTGAGCAGTAGCGGACAACTCTTTGCAGCCGATGATTCGGTACGACCGCTGGCGGACCGGCTAAGGCCCAAATCGCTGGCAGAATTCTCGGGTCAGTCCCACTTACTGGGTGCAGATAGCACCTTGCGACAGGCGCTGGAACGTAATCGCCTGCACTCCATGATTTTCTGGGGGCCGCCAGGCACGGGTAAAACGACGTTGGCACGTATGATCGCCGAACAATGTGATGCTCACTTCATGAGCCTATCAGCGGTATTGGCAGGTGTGAAGGATATTCGGGAGCGGGTGCAGGAGGCGCGAAGTAGACTCGATACAACCGGTCAGCGTAGCGTCTTATTTGTTGATGAGGTACATCGGTTCAACAAGGCACAACAAGATGCGTTTTTACCCCATATTGAAGACGGAACCTTGTACTTTGTCGGCGCCACAACCGAGAACCCATCATTTGAATTAAACAATGCCTTGTTGTCCAGAGTGCGAGTCTACGTTCTAAAGCATCTTGAACAGCAAGATATACGCGTTATTATCGATCGCGCTTTAAGTGATAAAGAACGCGGCCTGGGTAATCATCATGTCACTATGGATCCGGCGCACCGTGATCTGCTCGCAGCAACCGCTGATGGTGATGCGCGGCATGCGCTGGTTCTACTAGAGCTGGCGTCTGACTGCGCCCGAGTAGAAGGCGACACCCGCGTTATTGACGAGGCGGTCATTCAGGAGGTCACACGGGATTCATTTCGGCAGTTCGACAAGGGTGGTGATCTTTTTTACGATCAGATTTCGGCCCTGCATAAATCCATGCGCGGTTCTGATCCTGATGCGGCGCTATACTGGTTTTGCCGTATGCTCGATGGTGGATGCGATCCACTGTATATAGCCCGGCGAGTGCTGCGCTTTGCTTCTGAAGACATTGGCAATGCAGACCCGCGCGCGGCCCAATATGCACTCTATGCATGGGATGCTTACGCCCGGTTGGGCAGCCCCGAAGGTGATCTGGCGATAGCACACGCTATTGTGTTCATGAGTTGCGCACCAAAGAGTAATGCGGTCTATACGGCGTTTAAGGCTGCCATGCAGTTTGTCCGCGACGGTGGCAATCAACCTGTACCGATGAGTTTACGCAATGCACCAACCAAGCTCATGAATGAACTGGGGCACGGTGAGGGTTATCGCTATGCGCACGATGAAGTCGATGGGTTTGCCGCCGGTGCGCATTATTTTCCCGACACGCTGCAGGCCGTTCAATTCTATGAACCGGTCAGTAGAGGGCTGGAGATACGCATTAAAGAGCGACTTGATGAGCTTCGTCAGAAAAACAAGCAAGCCGAACAATCAATAAAAGACCAGCAAAAAAATAAATCATGACAGATACCAAGACCGCTGCGCTGGCCTTTCATCTAGTCATCAAGCTGATGCTGCACTAGTGCCCAGTCGACATGCTCTCGCACAATCGCTGATGCATCGTTGCGTCGCGATTCAAGGCAGCGTACGAGCGCCTGCGAAGTCGGTGCATTACCTAATGCAACGGCTATGTTGCGTAGCCAGCTTTCATGGCCAATGCGATGGATGGCGTTACCAGCCAGTCGGGTGCGAAAGTCTTCCTCTGTCCATCTGAACAATTCGATCAGGCTGGCAGAATCCAGTTCATGGCGTACGGCAAAGTCCGTCTCGGTTGTGTCGTTACTGAACTTATTAAACGGACAGACCAATTGGCAATCGTCACAACCATAAATACGATTCCCCATGGCTTTTCTGAATTCCACCGGGATGCTGCCTTTGAGCTCTATCGTCAGGTAGGAAATACAGCGTCGTGCATCAACGCGATAGGGTGCCACGATAGCCTGAGTAGGGCAGGCTTGTATGCACGCTGTGCAACTACCACAGTGTGACTGTGGCAGCGGTGCGTCGACCGGTAATGGTAAGTCGGTATACAGCTCGCCGATGAAAAACCAACTGCCTGCCTGGTTGGATAACAGATTGCTGTGTTTACCGATCCAGCCAAGTCCTGCTTTTTCTGCAATCGCTTTCTCCAGCACTGGCGCACTGTCAACAAATGCACGGTAACCAAAGTCGCCAACTTGCTCCGTAATGAGTGAGGCGAGTTTTTGTAAGCGTGAACGCATGACCTTGTGGTAGTCGCGGCCCAATGCATAGCGTGAAATGTAAGCGTTGTGGTGCTCTGCTAGAACAGTATTAGCGTCACGACTCTCTGGCGGGTAGTAGTCGAGTGTGACTGACACAATACGCAGTGTGCCGGGAACGAGTTCGGTTGGACGGCTGCGACGGGTTCCGTGTCGGTGCATATAATCCATCTCACCATGAAAGCCATCATCCAGCCAGTTGAGTAAGTGTGTTTCATGTGTCGATAAATCGGTATCGGTTATCGCACAGCGCGACAGCCCTAAATCAATAGCCGAGCGTTTGATAAAGCGGGCCAGTTGATCGGGTTCATCGATCGTGAGTTGTTGAGTCACAACGAATTGGCGTTGACGGCGAAGTGTCCGTTTTTATAATAGACGAGCGTACCGGCGTGTGCTCCCCAGGATTGCCAGGTGGCAACTGGGTTCCGAATCCAACTCCCGGCCGGGTAGTGTCCCTGAGAATCATGTACGGATCCTTGAAGCACCAACACTTCCTCACCTCTGGGATCAAGGCGTGGTTTGAACGCAGTGGTATTGTTCCAGCGTATAAGCATGACATTACCCGTTCCGTGTCCATGCAATGGCATCACGTCAGTGCCTGCAACCGGGCCTGGCAACCAGCGGGATTCATCCCGCGTGTTCAGTCTGCGCTGCTCGGTATCGCTGGTTAGCATTTGTCCAGCGGCCAGGTATATCAGCGCGGATTTGGGTTGTGTATTGAGCGGTTTTTCACCCGAACTGGTTCGTTGTTGGTTGCGTTGGGTTGTTACATCCGGACTGCAACGTACCGTGAGAGCTTGTAGCCTGGCATCGTCACTTAGCGGCAGTCGCAAATACAAGCCACCGGGGTAGATCCCCATGGCAGATTCCAGCTCACCCCTTTGTACGAGTATTTCCAGATCGGGGTTATCGCCAAGCAGTGCAGGGGAGTACTCGGGAGCGAGCCTTAGTTGTGCTGTCAGTCTGGGTTTAGCCCCTGACACATACTCCAGCACGCGCAAATCCACACCGGGGACCTGTGTTGCGTGCCATTTCGCATGCTGAGGCAGGTTCACAACTCGCTGCGTAAAATCGTCATTGCATCGCGGCATTTCTCGTGTGAACCACCATGGCAGCTCGAGTCCTGACTTGATGCGATTGGTGTAGCTTTCCTGATCATGCATGGAGTGATCGCACTGATTGTTAATACCCGTGTAGAAATAGCGGCCAAAAAGACAAAGAACCGTTGAATTTTCTCCAAACGTTCTCTATTCTTAACGAGTAAATTTGGAGAACATTCATGGAATCTGGTCACTCTCTGACTCACCTGGAAGCGCGTGTGTTGGCTGCGATTGAACGCTATATTCGCGCTGAAGGTGTGGCGCCTACCATAGCCGAATTAGCGAGTAATCTGCGGCTTAAATCCAAGGGTACTGTGCATCGTTATGTGCAGTCTTTGATCGCCAAAGGGCGTTTGGAGCGTCATGGTAATGGGTGGCGTGGGCTCAGAATTGTTGGATTAGACATGCCAGATAGCCCGTCTAATGTGCGCAGATTATCGGCCCCGGCAAAAATAGTCTCGTTAAGTCACTTACCAGCCGATTCCAACGTCAATAACCCCCTATCGCTGCCGGCTGAAACCGACCGGCACACGTCAGGCGATTTCAGGATACCGTTACTCGGACGCATTGCCGCTGGCCAGCCAATCGAAGCCATTGAAGATGCCAACTACCTTGATCTGGCTGCGTTTTTTATTGGGCCGGATCGCTACGCATTAAGAGTCACGGGTGAATCAATGATCGATGTCGGCATTCTAGACGGCGATACAGTTATCTTGCGTAAGCAAAACACCGCTCAGTCCGGTGATATTGTCGTTGCGCTGATCGATGGTCAGGAGGCAACACTTAAGCGCCTGGGTCATACCAACGACGGTGTGGTTGAATTGATTCCAGAAAATACGTCTATGGATGTCATGCGCTACGATGCAGCCCGCGTCAGTTTCCAGGGTGTGTTGGTGGGTCAGTTACGTAGTTACTGATGCGCCGTTAGTGAGTCAATTTTTCACAAATTTGCCAGATTTGTGCAATAAATTAAGGAGGCCTTGAATGAGCCAGTTGGATGAGCAAACATTACTGGCGTTGAAAACAGCCTTTTGCTATATGCCTCACGCTAACGATGTTAATGAGTTCGACCATGCAGGTCGGGTGCAGCAAATTCTGCATGATATTGAGCTGGTCAAGGAGGTGTTACTCATCAATGAGTGTGATCCTGACGAAGTAGCGGACGAAATCCATCCAGATCAAGCCAACAATTCATCGTATTAACCGAACACTGACGCTGCTGTGTGTGTTGATTCTATGACGTACCCACTGTCGCATTCATTCAACGCTTGATGGCGTTGGGTA
The DNA here is from genome assembly GCA_938003775.1 of uncultured Granulosicoccus sp. Classification (GTDB taxonomy): domain Bacteria; phylum Pseudomonadota; class Gammaproteobacteria; order Granulosicoccales; family Granulosicoccaceae; genus Granulosicoccus. Next base: position 11,205 of record CALKXZ010000298.1, read on the forward strand.
CTAATATGTAACAAAAGTGTCAATAGCTTAACGAATAATATGAAATTTAATGCATTTTACCTACAATATACTGACACATTGTAAACTAGCGATACAAAAACCCTAACCAACGTGCAATTTATTAATTTTGAGTTAATCTTCTGTTGCTCCAACGAACTCGGCCGGTTGCACATATTTTCCAGCAACTCAATGATTCAACACATTCAGACACTGAATTTATGCAATACGGTGATTTGATTTTTAAATAATTAGTTGTAACCGTTACACGGCGATGGCATCTAACGTGCTTTTGCACGAATGTGCATCAGCGAACGTTAAAGCCACAACGATCGGTTGTAACGAACAGTTAATTTTTTCTTACTTGCTCCATTACTATTGATCAGGCAATACAGACCTGCTCATTTTAAATGGCATTGAATTGGACAATGTTTATTATGGCTACGCAACACATAGAGAACACTCAAAACAAAGCGCCATCGAGTGATTGTGTCAAAACAGCTATCCACCTGCTGATGGGCATAGTGGAGACAGCCTGCGAGCATGAATCCGATCTGGAACTGATGCGCCTGGTGAATTTTATGGATCTGTATCGTACGTATCTGGCCCACGTTCTCATGCAGAGCAGCGCAGATGAAGCGGCTACCAGCCAATCGGGTTACACCGATGTGGTTGCTATAGATAGCCTGGTTAAAACCCAAAACGTTAGTTTCGAACAATTTATCAGTGATAGTCGGCTTTTAAAGCTGGCTGCAGAAGCTGCTAGTCAAGAGTGTGGGATAGCAGTGGCGGTACCACCTCCGTTAAAATTCAGCGCCAACGCTGACATCGTCTAATTTGAACTGGCGCTGTCGGTAACCGTGGAGCTGCTGTCGTCATTAATCAGTGGACCATCATCACTGATCAGATGATGCGCAACATCCATAATGCGAGTCAGTTCGCCGCGGCTTAAACCCTTATCAGCGGTGGCGCTGAGCGCCAATGTTTCAGAGTGGCTAATGTGGCCGGATTGCGCATTAATCAGCTGAACGCTGACTCTGGTTTCTTCGGACATCGGTAACACGTTCAAAGAGACTATGTAATCCTCGGGCCACGTGTGCTGCATGGCATCTGGGTCCTGAAGCCGATAAACCTCAAACTGGTCAGATTCGGATAACACGCCGCTAATCATCGTGTTTAGCTGCTCTTCCAGCGAATTGGACGGCTCACTGGTGTTAAAAAAAATAGCAGGGACATCCGGGCGGACTCTGACGGGCGCATTCTGCGTAGAAGCGCTCAGCACTGGATTAGCTGCTTGCCTGTTCAGATTAACACCGTGATCCGTACTGGCGTCGTGAATGACCAGCGAACCAACGGCAACTAATCCAACACAAAGTGCAGTAACAGGTGATTGAAAAAGACCAATTAGAAACGATCCAGAGAGGTTCTTTGGCGTCAACGCCATATCTGTCTGATCACTTTTATTCGTCTGTGCTGCAACCTGAGCACCGGCCAATTGACTCCCCGTGGTGTCTATGACTGCCGTGTTGGCAGCGCAGTTGTCGCTTGCCGGAATTGCCGCCTGTCTCGTTGTGCCTACATCGGGTGCTGTTTCGTTACCGGCATGCTCCTGCTCTAACGTTACATTGTGGTGATCTGTATACGACTTATTCGGTGGTAGGTTGTCTGTTATTGAAACGACACTGTCTGATGTTTTACGGATGATAAATCCGGGTACATAGCTGCCTGGCTTCATGGTTATCATGAGCTCAGTGCTAGGGTGAGATTCGTAATACGCACTAAGGCTGGATCTTAATCGACCCGCAAGCACTCGGACAACTGGATCATTTTGAGGATCGAATGTATCGGGCTTACCTAATGCATCAATCGCAACGGTGTACGCCTTTATGCGGCTTTCATTGCCTGATGCTGCCTGTTCTACTACATAGCGTAAGAAGGCCGACATCTGCGGTGCTGCTTGAAATTTCTCGGTCGCCAGTATTTGTTCCAACGCATCGAGAATTTGCCCGGGTGCAGGCAGGTCATTTTTGGTAGGGTCTGTTTGTTTTTGCATATATGTGACTGGCTACCTTGCGCGTCTGCAACAACGCAATATTGTTACGAAAGCTAACAGGTTTTGGAGCGTATTAATTTCATATAACAACAGGCCCTCGGTGTTTCATTGAATATAACAAATCGCTGACCCGGCCCAACCACAAAATTTGTTAGTGTCAATTTTTAGCAGAGCCGTCAGCTTATTGTCATGAACCCAGAAAAACGCCATGAAATGTTCCGCAGGTTTAGCCAAGCCAATCCTGAGCCGGTTACCGAGCTGAAATTCGACACCCCGTTTGAATTGTTGATTGCTGTCATTCTTTCAGCGCAGGCAACCGATGTCAGCGTTAACAAGGCAACAGCAACGCTATTTCCTGTGGCGAACACGCCTGCGGCTATTCTGGCGCTAGGGGTGGACGGGTTAACGCCTTATATAAAGACAATCGGGCTATTTAACACGAAGGCTAAAAATGTGGTGGCGACTTGCCAACAGCTATGCGACGTGCACAACGGACAAGTACCGGATAACAGAGAGGCGTTAGAGGCATTGCCAGGCGTTGGTCGCAAAACAGCGAATGTGGTACTCAACACAGCGTTCCGGCAGATTGCTATGGCGGTGGATACCCATATTTTTCGCGTATCCAACCGGACAGGACTAGCGCCCGGAAAGACCGTGCTGGCGGTTGAGAAGAAATTACTGCGATTTGTGCCAAAAGACTATTTATTAGATGCCCATCACTGGTTAATTCTGCATGGCCGGTATATTTGTGTGGCTCGCACACCAAAATGCCCGGAGTGCCTGGTGAGCGATTTATGTGACTATCGCCCGAAAACCCAGGCATAAGCGCTATGCAGTTGGCGTGCACTAAATTTGGCGCGATTCATCAAGCGAGCTCTGATAGTCTTGTAGATTAAGGGTGTAAGCGGCTAACGCGTTGCGTGAAAAAACAAATCCTGCGCGCCCAGGGCCATTAAATCGGGTTGGATAATTCGAGTGCAAGCGCTGAAATCACAGAAAAACGAGGGCTCTACAGAACTTGAGTTTAATCGCCTACTCCGCTCAGCTGCCATTTTGGTGGTTGATGATGAGCCGGGTATGCGTAATTTCTTAAAGCGTGCGCTTGAGAACCGATGTGCTTTGCTGGAAGTTGCCGGTAGTGCGGAAGAAGCTGAAGCGCTACGCCTGCGATATCATTTCGATTTACTGCTGGTTGATATCCGGCTGCCTGGACTATCCGGGCTTGACTGGATGGGTAAGTTGCGTGAACGGGGGGTACGAACACACGTTATCTACATGACTGCCTACGCGGACCTGAGCATGGCAATTGCTGCACTGCGCATTGGTGCTGATGATTTCATTATGAAACCATTCAGAACTGAACAAATGTTTTTGTCCATGCAGCGTACCTTAATGCGCCGGCAGATCATGCGCGAGAATTCACTGATGCGACTGCAGCTGGAGCAAATGCAAGACGATGACGGGGTGGTTGGCGAAAGCGAGGTAATGAAGAACATGTTGACGCTGGTGCAACGTGTCTCACCGACTGACTCAACTGTGCTCATACAGGGTGAAACTGGCACCGGCAAGGCACTTGTTGCTCGGGCCATACATCGATTAAGTCGACGCAGTGGTGCGTTTGTGTCTCTCAATTGCGGCACCGTGGGCGATGATCGGTTTGATAGCGAGCTGTTTGGTCATATCAAAGGCGCTTTTGCTGATGCCACGCAAACCCGAGACGGGGTGTTCGTCCATGCAGACAAAGGCACCTTATTCCTCGATGAGATCGGGCGCTTGCCGGAAACAGTTCAGGCCAAGTTGCTGCGTGTACTGGAAACAGGTCGGGTTCGCCCAGTGGGTGGTTCACGTGAATTTCCGATTGATGTACGCCTGATAGCCGCTACGACGTCTGATCCTGAACACCTGGCTGGCGCGGCCTCCTTTCGTAGCGACCTACTGTATCGATTGAATGTTATGCCCATTCATGTACCGCCGCTGCGAGAGCGTGATCAAGACATCAAACTGCTGGTGCAGTTTTTTATGGAACGCCTTGCGTCTAAACTCAGACTGACACCTGTGGTGCTGATGCATACAGATTGGGATCAGTTGACGCGTTATCACTGGCCAGGAAACGTCAGAGAGCTTCGCAATGTGGTTGAGCGAACACTGTTGCTTGGTGAGCTGCCCGTGGACAGTCTGGTCGCATCCCATAACGATGCGCTGCCAAGTACCTCTGGCTACCCTTTGGACTGGAGCATGGAGGCGGTTGAACGTGCTCATATCGAGGCGGTTCTTGAATCGGTCAACAACAATAAGTCGGCGGCAGCCAGGTTACTGGGTGTTTCGCGAAAAACGCTGGAGCGCAAGCAAACGCTCTGGCATCGTGTTGGTGAAACCGGGTAGTGCTGGCTGTGTCATCAGACGCCTCATCGTTAGGTCGTTCATTGCTTAAACGATTTTCCAATTTACGTTATCGTCTGTTGGCACTGGTTCTGGTTCCACTGTTGTTGCTCAGTGGGACGGTTATCTTGTTAGCGGCCAGGTGGTCCACTGACTATGCTTACGAACAGTTGTTTGCCAAGGTGAACACTGATTTGCGTGTCGCCGGTGAGAGTTTTGTGCGCATACAGGAGGACGGTCAGCGCGAGCTTTCGTGGCTTGCCAGTAGCGCTGTGCTGAATAAAACACTGGCCTCTGGCAAATCTGCCAACTTACTGTCCCTACTTGAAACACAGCGAGCGTTGCGCGGTTTTGATTTTCTCAAACTGCTCTCTGCAGACGGTCAGCGCCGACTCAGCGAGTCAGGCTGGCAACTCAACACGTTTCGCCCATCACCGCTAAGCGTGCAGGGGCTTGCAGAGTCGCTGAACGGGGCAGTGCACGCTGGTGCCACTGGCATAGAAATCTACCAAGCTAATGAATGGCACCAAGAGCCCGGTATCGTGGCGGAGAACGTGGTGTTGTCATTGGTGCCCACGGCTAGAGCTGCGCCCACTGCGCGGCAAGCTGAGGATCGCGCCATGGTTATTCGCACGCTGCAGCCGGTATATGATGATCAGGGCCAACGGGTTGCGCTGCTCGAAGGCGGTGTGCTGTTAAACCGTAATTTCGAGTTTGTTGATGAGATTCGCGATCTGGTTTACGGGCCTGGCAGTCTAGCGCCCGGCAGTCGTGGCACAGTCACTGTGTTTCTCGAAGATGTGCGCATCACGACCAATGTCCCCACTCGTGATGATTCGCGTGCGTTAGGTACCCGCGTATCAGCAGAAGTCAGAGACGCGGTATTGAACCGTGGTGAGCTGTGGGTTGATCGCGCGTTTGTGGTTAACGACTGGTACATCTCAGCGTATGAACCCATTATCGATGTGCACGGCGAGCGAGTCGGCATGTTGTACGCCGGGTATCTGGAAGCACCTTTTCGATCCGAACTGTTCACCGCTATCGCTGTTCTATCAGCATTGGTAGTGGCCGGCAGCCTAGCCGCCGTGTTGGCGGCCATTGTTGGCGCCAGGGCTATATTTACACCCATCGAAGCCATGACATCCGTGGTGCGTGCTACCGCAGCGGGGGAACATCGTCGCATTGGACCGATTAACACAGGCAGTGAAATTGGTGAACTGGCGTCGCAGTTCGATGCCATGCTGGATACGTTGGAGACCCATCGACAACGTATAGAGCGAGATGCCGCCTTGCTCGAAGATAAGGTCCAACATCGAACGGTCGAATTAGAAACACAAAATAAACGATTGAAAGATTCCATTGATCAGCTGCATCAGGCGCGGCAGCAACTGGCTAACGCTGAGAAGCTTGCCGCTTTGGGTGAACTGACAGCTGGTGTTGCGCATGAGATCAACAACCCGACCGCTGTGATTCTGGGCAACATGGATGTGTTGGCGGCCGATCTGGGCAGCGCGCGAAACCGGGTGCAGACCGAGATTGATCTGATCATTGAACAGGTCTACCGCATCCGTTCCATTACCGATCGATTACTGCAGTATTCGCGCTCAGAATCTAGCGAACAGTACAAAGCCTACGGTAATGCAGCACCGGAACCAGACTTGGATCCAGAGGTTAGTCCCATGCGCAACACGCTCGCCTCTCCCGTTGTACAGTCAGTCTCATTGCCCGATACAGTCGCTGATTCTTTAACACTGCTGGCCCATGAATTGGACGGACGGCGGATCAAGGTACGGCAACGCGCAAGCGGCGTGTTGCTCGCTCGAATTGATCGTCAAGAACTTCAACAAGTACTCGTTAACCTAGTGAGTAACGCCATTGAAGCCATAGGTATGAACGGTGTAATTGATATTGAAACATCAG
>CALKXZ010000299.1 GCA_938003775.1 uncultured Granulosicoccus sp.
GTGGTTGTCCCGGTGGTTGTCGGGCCAGTAGTTGCTCCATCACTGGATCCTGTTGTGTCAGTACCCTGTGGATCATCACCCAATGCTGTTGTTGTACCCGAGCCGGTATCGGCAGATGTGGGGGTGTTATCCGAGCCCGAAGAGCAAGCAGACAAGGCAATACTGAGCAGCGCTGCTGTCAGCAGGCCGAGATAGTTTTTCATTGATTTAGTTGTCATATTAACTGGCAGGCAACGGGCGCCCGCATTTTAAGGTCGATTGAGCACGTTTTACGTGGCATCGACGGTTAGAGTCAAGGTAGTTTTACCGGATTTCCGGCACTGCTACATTCCCGGTGCAGACTGACATTATAGTGTGTCTTAGCTGCTACGACCGGCCCCAGGCAAAATGACTCACTGTCAGGGGCCAGCGCTCTTGGTCAGTTAACTCATAGCGCTCCGCACTTGTCACAATGGTTTGCAGTTCCTGTACGTGTTCCATGTGCCCACCAAGACGCTGGTAGTCCTCGCGGCGCAGTGTAAATTCGATAGGGGCAACCAACGCAGGCGTTGGTACATAACCAAAGGCGTTGCCGGGCATTTGCGTGACATCTGCCATGATCGTGATACCACCACCCGGCCAGACGTAGGCGGGTGCACCACCACAGCTCACATGGGTCAGGCACTGGCGAACCGAGCGAGTCAATCGCACCGGATTCTCTGTGACACCGGCACGCAGCGATCCACCGGCGCCCCCCATGAACAAGACTGAGCACAATGAGGGCTCACAATTTTCAGCAATTTTGGCCACTGATGCTTTAAGCGCTTCAGGTAACGGCGCTGGTATAGGTTGTAGCGTTTCATCCAGCTCAAAATAAGCCCATTGTTCGCCCGTGGTAGATACCATAAGCATGCGCAAGCCAGGCCGTGCCTGAGCCGGCTTGAATTCATCCAAAATACTCAATGGGTCTTGTATATCAGTGCCACCCCAACCGGCTCCGGGCTCAGCGACTTGAAAATAACGTCCGGGTGTTGAACGACGTCCCTTAATTCGAATGCCCGTTGGCTGCATACCTAGCAGTTTACCCGCCTGATGTTCAGACAACACACCGGTGATGTGATCATCCACAACGACGACTTCATCAACGTGCGGTTCCCACTGACGCGCGAACATACCTATAGTTGCAGACCCACAACCCACACGCATTAACTGTTCACGCACACCATTGACGATCGGTGCCTTACCGGCTTGTACGGTCAGAGTCGTACCACCATCAATGGTCAATTCTACCGCTTCACAGTTACATAGTTTTAACAGCGCATCACACGTTATTCGGCCCTCTTTTCTTGAGCCACCCGTTAGGTGATTCACGCCACCGAGCGAGAGCATTTGCGACCCATACTCACCTGTCATGACATGACCTACAGCCTCACCCTCCACTCTAACTGTCGCTTGCTCCGGTCCCACATGCCGGTCTGTATCAATTTTTACCTTGGCACCGCAATAACTGAATATGCCTTCAGTCACCACAGTAACCATGTCGACATCATCGTAACGTTGACTCACGATAAACGGCGCCGGTTTATAGTCAGGGTATGTGGTCCCAGCACCGATGGCTGTGACGAAGTGGCGATCACCTCCAATGATATCGCCGTCCCATGATTTTCCAGCAGCAGGGCCAGTGGCATCGGTTTTAGTTTGATCCAGGCTATTCGTTCGTTCTGGCGTCTCTTCAACCGGCTCATCAATATTGATTAAAAACGGCACTGCCATAGCGCTGGGGTTATCGGTACGCTGCAATAGCGTAAAGGCATCAACGCGTACCAGCTCGCCCTGATCGTTGGCGTATCGATCGCAAGCACCGGTACGACCGTCCTTTATGTAGCACAGTACCGGACAGGCATCACAACGAATCTTGCCATTGTCTTCTTGCTCTACTGCAAATCTCACCATAACCTTGCTCGAGGATTGGTAGGCCAAAGGCCTAGCCAGAATTAGCTTCCTGGTAAGCGTTAATAGCCGCCAGGACCTTGTCCGGTGTAGCTGGCACATCACGCACACGCGCGCCGCAAGCATGCGTAATGGCATTGAGAATGGCGGGTGCGGTTGGAATCAATACATGCTCGCCCAACCCTTTCGCACCGTATGGTCCGTGTGGATCTTCCACTTCAATGATAATAGTGTCTATGGGCGGTACATCGCCGATGGTTGGGATCAGATAATCGTGCAGATTTTCCGTACGGCCTGGAACAAATTCTTCCATCAGTGCCAGACCGATACCTTGCGCGACACCACCATGGACCTGACCTTCAACCAACAGCGGATTAATGGCACGTCCAACATCATGAGCAGCCGTTAGTCGTTGCAAACGAACGGTTCCCAATTGGGTATCAACATCTAAAGATACCAATTGCGCCGCGTAACCATACAGCGCATACGGCTCACCTTGTCCGTTTTCATCCATTGGCTTGGTCGGAGGGTCGTAGGACTCCTCGGCGATGATCACGTAACCATGTTCATCAACAGGCAGTTGCGACAGGGTTATCGTGGCCGCATCGCTCTTGCCAGTATTGACATATAACGTATCACCCACAATCGACACAACCTTGAGCGATGTACAGTTGGTATGACGAGCGATACTATTGCGCAGCGCTTGTGCGCATAATTTTGCGGCATTACCCGACACAAAGGTTTGCCTTGATGCAGAGGTTTTACCAGCATCTGGGGTGATAGCTGAATCAGCGCTTATCAGTGTGATAGACGACAATGGCAGTCCCAGTGTATCGGCAAATATTTGTGTCACCACGGTGTTAGACCCTTGACCGATATCCACTGCACCCTGGTGTAAGCACACGGTACCGTCAGGTCGAATGCCTGCCCTGATAGTGGATGGATTGGGTAATGATGTATTACCACAGCCATACCACCCACTGGCTATCCCAACACCGCGGCGTATTACCGAACCACGTCCCTGCGCACCTATGTTAAAGCGTGCCGCATCATCTAATGCCTGTTGCCAGCTATTCTCTAACGCAGCCAGGCAGTGTTTGATACCCACTGATGAATCAAACACTTG
>CALKXZ010000300.1 GCA_938003775.1 uncultured Granulosicoccus sp.
AAACAGCATGGTACCCATGGTTGGCATTGTGGATACCGCTGTGATGGGACGCATGGGCTCTCCTGAATGGATTGCCGCAACAGCCGTTGGCGCTATATTGTTCAGCAGTATCTATTGGGTGTTTGGTTTCCTACGTATGGGCACCGGAGGGCTGGTTGCCCAGGCCTATGGCGCTAACGATCTTGCCGACGCTGGGCGCCTATCCATACGTGCGCTGTTTATTGCGGCCAGTCTCGGGTTATTGTTGATAGCCTTGCAAGTCCCTCTGCTCACAATTGGGTTGGCCGCGTTGAGTGAAAGCTCTGATTGGAAAGCACTGACAACCACCTACTTTTCTATCCGAATTCTGTCGGCACCGGCAACACTCATGCTCTACGCCATTCTGGGCTCGCTGATTGGCCTGCAGCAGATGAGCCATGTGTTCCTACTTCAGTTCGTACTGAACCTACTCAATATTGTGCTGACTATCAGTTTTTTTCTGCACACCTCGTTGGGTATTGCAGGCGTTGCACTGGCCACCGTCATTAGCGAATACACCACCTTACTGCTGGGATTGTATGTATCCCGACAAGTCCTGCGACAAGCCTGGGCACTTAAACCTGTCACACCCTGGTTGCTGGATCCAGTTGCCTGCTTGAAGTATTTCCGCATTAGCGGCAACCTATTTATCCGAACCCTGTGCCTCACACTGGCCTTCTACTGGATGACAGTACTAGGCAGTCGTATCGGCGTGGTGACGCTGGCAATTAACGCCTTATTGCTGCACTTGGTGCATTTCGCTTCATACTGCATGGACGGTTATGCCCATGCGATCGAATCAGTGACGGGGTATTCGGTCGGTCGGCGCAGCCCAGACATGTTTAAGCAGGCGGTACGTGCATCAATTGAGTTGGGTCTGATCACGTCAATCGTATTTTCTTTGCTTTACTGGTGTACCGGCGACACACTGTTAGCACTGATGAGTACGGACAAAAACGTTCAGACATTGGCACTTGAATGGTTACCGTGGGTAATTTTTGCACCCATCATTGGAATCTGGAGCTTTCTCCTGGACGGTATTTTTATCGGCGCCACTCGTAGCGCCAATATGCGCGACAGTATGATGTTGTCACTACTGATATTCGTTGTGTCTACGGTGATACTAGTGCCATTGATGGGTAATCATGGCGTTTGGTTGAGCTATTATGTACTAATGATCATTCGCGCAGCTACCTTAATGCGTTATTGGACACCGCTAAAACAAGGCATTGCTCAAACGCCAGAACTTGCCACGTGAACACGCTAACTGTTGTTCATGACTTTGATCTGAGCGGGTATACCACCTTCGGTTTTGCACAAAAAGCTGCTCACTATGTGGAGGTAGAAACCGATGATCAACTGGCTGATGCCGTGCAACTGGCACGTGATGAACACTGGCCAATTCTGCCGCTAGGTGAAGGCAGTAACATCGTGTTAACCCAAGATTACAACGGACTGGTTATTCGGCAGACTGGTCAGCGTATTGAGTATGTATCACTACCTGAGAATGCAACGACAACCGACACGCATTCGATTGCACGAACCGTGAACGACAAAGGAACTCACTCTCAGACACAGGCAAACGTAGAGACACCGATACAGACACTGACAAACGCGCAGACCCGAACGCAAACAGAGACAAAGACACAATCTTTGGCAAATGCAGAGAAACGGGTACAGTCTGATTCAGAGTTGCAGCCAGACAAACCAACGCAGGCAATGAGCCGTCGGATGCTCGTTACCGCAGCAGCGGGAGTCAATTGGCACACCTTGGTGATGGATACCGTCAACAAGGGCCTGGTTGGACTTGAGAACCTCAGCCTCATTCCAGGGTTAGTGGGCGCAGCACCGGTGCAGAATATTGGTGCCTATGGTGTTGAGCTGTGTGATCGATTCGTCTCTCTTAAAGCACTGCATATTCAATCCGGACGTTGGCAGACGTTCACGATTGACGACTGCGAATTTGCCTACCGTGACAGTCTGTTCAAACGGCACATAGGCCAGTATATTATTGCCAACGTCTCATTCGAACTAGGCAGTCACATTAAGCTGCAAACCGGTTACGGTGCACTTAATCAATATCTTGATACACATTGTGTCAACCAGGCACCCACAGCTGCAATAGTCAGTGAAGCCGTGTGCGCCATTCGCCGATCAAAACTGCCCAACCCCGCCGCACTACCCAATGCAGGTAGTTTTTTTCATAATCCGGTTATCCCAGCTGCGCAGTACACAGCACTGACAAAAGAACACCCGGATATGGTTGGCTACCGTCAACCTGATGGGCAGTATAAAGTGGCTGCAGGTTGGTTAATTGATCATCTCGGCTACAAAGGGTATTGTCATGAAGGTGTTGGTGTTCATGAGCACCAGGCGCTGGTGTTAGTCAAATACGCACCGGCAACTGGAAGCGCATTGCTTGCTCTAGCTAATACCATTCAGACACATGTACTGAGGGTGTTCGGCATTACCCTTAGCATTGAACCTCGACTAATTTAGTGTGTTGTACTCAGTAAACGTTTTTACCAGAAAACCCTTGTATAACCGTCATGAATATTATTTTTAAATCAAGCCATGCAGACCAGTTCTGTATGTATTCTAAGTCGTAGCGTACACGTTCTTCCATCTTGTCAAGTGTGTCAGTCTCGCCACGCCAACCATTGACCTGCGCCCACCCAGTAATACCCGGTTTAATTTTGTGACGTAACATGTAGCCGTCTATCTGACCGCGATATTCCTCGTTATGCAACACGGCATGTGGTCGGGGACCAACAATAGACATTCGCCCCTGCAGCACATTGAAAAATTGCGGAAGCTCATCCAGTGAGTTACGCCGCAGAAAAGCCCCGATACGCGTTACACGTGCGTCATACCGTGTAGCCTGCCGCACCTCCCCGCCGTTTTCCTGCACGCTCATACTGCGAAATTTCCACACTTCTATTTCCCGGCCATCCATACCATAACGTTGCTGCTTAAACAGAATTGGCCCCTTGCTATCAACCTTAATGCAAACGGCAATAGCCAGCATCACGGGTGATAACAATACAACTGCAATCAATGACACCATTCGATCAAACACGCGTTTGAACAGTTCCGCTGACCCAGGCAGGTGAATGTCAGAGATGTTAACAACAGGCAATTCAGCAACGTTTGTTGCGGCACCCGAAAAGAACTGCATACCGAACGCGTTGGGCAGTAAACAGACATCCACAGAGGTATCCTGCAGGACGCTGATAATCCGGCAAATCAGGACCTCTTCAGACAAAGGCAAACTTACCCAGACTTCAGCCACCGGCTGCCCATGCTGGCGCTGGGATTCAATAAATGAATGGATATCGTTCAGCAGCGCATCCACTGCCGCGGGATCTCGATGCGTCATGACCGTGGGTGTATCTGTCGTGGCTTGTTCGGTCCAACCTTCATCAAAGACCCGGGCAATCCGATATCCAATCCATGGGTTATCGTCCAACCGTTGTATGGCCGCACTGGCCTGTTCATTGTTTCCGATCACCACCACAGACTGAATACTCTGCCCTCGTTTGCGCGAGCTTGCTAGTAACGCACCGGAAACCAGCCGTACCAGCACCAGTAGCACATACGAGGTGATCATTGACGTGCTGAACCACACTCGTGATACATCAACCGCAATCTTTGACAAAAACGCGACCAGCGAAACAAGCAGTAAAACGAAAAACCAGGCAACGGTTAATCGCCCCAGCAACTGATGCAGAAATTGGCTGGTACTGGATCGATACAATCCAAACGCTGCGAATACACCGTAGGAGAATCCCAGCGATACAAACAACACAATGGAACGCTCCGCACTGAAATCCAGATTTTCCAGATACAGCTTGTGGCAGAGCACGAAACTGAACAATACGATCAGCAGATCAGTGCCACTCACTGAGCGGGCGCTGGCAGGCAGCCGCTGCTTGAACATCCAACTTGCCCAGCTCATGATTTGCGAAGCAGAAATTTATGCCTGAACAACTGATAGAGGAACTGCACATTGGTAAACAAATACCGGCGCCATAACCGGCGAGGCTCCTGAATCAGTCGAAACAACCATTCCAGACCCGCTTTTTGAATCCACATGGGTGCTCTGGTCAATTTTCCCGCGTGGTAATCAAATGCCGCTCCTACCGCTAACATCGCAGCATCCACTTTACCGACATGGTCAGCAACCCAATGCTCCTGACGAGGACATCCACGCCCTACCAACACAATGTGTGCACGGCTGGCATTGATCTTTGCAATATCGAGTTCGTCCTCTTCATGGGTCGCCTCACGAAAGCGATCCTCGTGCACACCAACCACAGTCAGGTTCGGGTAGGTGGTTGCTATGTGGTTTTGAAAATGCGTAAGCGTGTCAGCGGTACTGCCGTATAAAAATACTTTTAAACCTAGTGGTTCAGCTTGTTTTAACACTTCCAGTGTTAACGTTGGCCCTGGAATCTTGAAGCTAAGACCCAGCGAATAAAACAGGTTGAGCGCCCAGATAATAGGCTGACCATCGGGCACGATCATCTGAATACGATTGATTTTTTCACCCAGCACAGAATCATTCCACGATTCCATGAGTCCATGCACAGCTAATGCAGTGACCGCATAGCTTTCGTGGCGTGATGCGTTGTCCACAATCACAGCGGCAGCCTCGGTGCACGTTAGTGCACAGTATTCGGGCAAAAACACGGGGTAACGCTGAAACTCTGAACTGACCACGAAAAAGGCTCTGGGTTAGTGGGGTGTGAATACAGGTGTGATTACAGATCAAGTTCCGATAGACGAACCTGCATTAAATAATGGTCATGAAAACTATTGACTGCAGCAACACGACACCAGTCACAATGCATCCGAAACTGATGCGTAGATTATACCTTGCTGCTCGATTACAGCGCTTGTGAGATCACAGTTTCATGGGGTAATTGGAACGATTCTTCACGAATGCTCAGCCAGCGCCGATACCCCTTCCAACGGCGGACGAACACGACTACCAAAGCGTGTTTGATAACTGACCACGAAACCGTGCATCTGCTCACGTTTTTGCACGGCTTCGTAGCTGGAACCCGCCGCCCCGGCCCAGCGCAGGCCAATTGAACATAACAACCATCGGGGCAACACCTTGAGACAGAATTACCCACACCTATATCGTGTCATTGTCGGCGTAACCGTACTCTCTACAGGGCTGTATGGGTGTGGCGCTGGCACAGGCACAGTCCAGCCAGAGTCTACCGCTACGCAACCCGATGTTGCGCTACAAACTAACACCACTGCTAACGCTGACGTCATTGCGACCGTTTATGCAGCAGGTGCAGGCATTAATGGTGCGACACAAGGTGGTTCTGATATTGCCCAGGCAATGGCGGCTAGCTCGGAGCAGGCTGAGCTGGGAGCTGCTAATCCGCTGGAACCAGCCAACCAACGAGAACCAGAGCCGGACTCGGGCCCGGACGTGGAAATAAAACCAGGTGCTGAAAAAAAACCAGAGCCTCTTCCGGTATCAACATCACAATCCGGCTCAGAATCCAGCCCGGAATCAAACACCCATTTACGCTCCGAATCAAATTCAGAATCCAGTACTGAATCAAACGCCAATTCAGCCTCCGAACCAAGTCCCGGATCTAACCCCGAATCTGCCTCTACATCAGCTGCGCAATCTGGGACAACCTCACCGAGCACGGCGTCTTCTGAGTCCGCTATCAGCGAATCCAGCGCTGAGGCTGCCAACACCGAACAAGGTGTCGAACCACGTAGCATCACCATCGGCCAACGCTCAGGCGATGTCGTTAAAATTCTGGACAAGCTGAGCGTATCGACCTCACAACTGATGGTTCAACAAACACCTGTTGATACCCAACACGGATACCTGTACACCGCTAATATTGAGCACGGTGTAAATGGAGACACCAACAGCACAGACTTGCATACAGTATTGCGTCAGGGCAAGCAGAACAGTGACGGCAGCTGGAGCTGGACACAGACGTTAATAGAAGATCGCACGGTGCACGATAGATGGCACACGGCCCCATCCGTTGCTGCCGATGATGACGGATACGTTCACGTCGTGTACAACATGCACAACTTTCCTTGGCAATACAAACGATCCACCGAGCCGCACAACATCACTCAATTCACCTTCAACGGACAATCGGTGACTCAAGCGGAGCTTGATAGGAGTAAATTTGAGAATAAAACCACCTTTCCCACATTGGGATACGCGGATATTCCGGGCAATCAGATTACGTATCCGGCGTTCTTCAAAGATCGCAGTCGTGACCTGTACCTGACCTATCGCTTTGCAGCCAAACCCAAGCGAAGCTTTCCTGAACGCACCATGAGTGGTGGAATCGCAGCCTACGATACGCAGTTGCAAAGCTGGACAGCGGTCGGTGGCGCTGTATCTGTGAACGATGGGGTTGACCATACACCCCATCCAGATGCACCCAGTGCGCCTGTATCACTTGCATCAGACACCGGTTGGACCGTATACCATCCGCGCCTGATGTTCGGTCCGGCCAATGACTTGCACGTTAACTGGTTCTTCCGTCAGGGCATAGCGGGAGCCGAATTGACGCGACCGTGCTACGTCAAAACTCAAGATAACCAGGTATTTAGAGATGCTGCTAATCAGACTGTTGCGCTGCCCATGACGGCGAATGCATGCGGAAATATGGGTTATCCGGACTCACAAGAATTTTACAGTGTTGGGAATTCAGCCATGGACTTAAACGGCAAGCCACACGTGGTGCTAAGTCCCATTGGTAGTGCTCGGCAAATTGTCAGCTATAACGCGAATACCGATCGCTGGGATCGCGAAGATTCACCCAACAATGCCACAGAAATATTCTTCGACGGCGATAACAACCTGTGGGCTATCGCCAGTGGTATTCGAATTATGGTGCGACTCAACGGCTCCAATACCTGGAGCACCGTCTATACCGATCCGCAAGGTGGCGCGTGCTTCCCAAAAGTCAGCGTTAACGAATCAGGCGATTCTGCGTTCATACATACTCACGCCTGTGACCAGAAGAGCGTGACCGTCTACGGAGTCAGGCTAAACTGAAAGGAGAATCAGTAACGATCCGGATTCGACAGTGTTAGCACCTCATCAATTGTGAGGTCACAGATTGCTTGGTCATCTGCATCTTGCAATTGTCCGTCAATCAATACTAGACGACAATGATCAGTGAAGAATTCCGGATCAACAAAAAACGGCACCAGGCCATTGGTAAGAGTTAATTGCTCAACGAGCCTTTCATTCTCTTCACGCTGTCGATAGGACACCGTCCAATCGTCAGGAAAACCCACCTCCAGCGCCTCGACCTCACAGACATCAACATTCTCTGCCACCACCAGCGCATCCAAGCACGACGTGGAATTTTTCACGCGCAGCGAACGCACCGGATATCCAAAAGCCTCTAGCGGCTCGCTTATAGCCTGATCGCCACAGTAATAGTCGGTTAATGGATACACACCGGAATTATTAATACACGCCAGCTGCTCCA
>CALKXZ010000301.1 GCA_938003775.1 uncultured Granulosicoccus sp.
GCTGGCTTTAGGCGCTCTCTTAGCCGCCTGTCAGCCGAACGAAACAGATGATGAGCATATGGATGCTTCAGCCAGGGTCACTAGGGTTGCGCCAGGTTATGCTGCATCCAGCGTCAACGCAGTGATCTTTCGCAAGAACTCACTAGTGAGTTACCAGGACACACAGTACATTGCGTTTTACGACACTGATGGCCGGTTGAACCTCGGCAAACGCGCGCTGGGCAGCGATGCCTGGAACATACAGGTCACCCAATACCAGGGAGATGTGGTCGATGCGCACAAGTCGATCAGCCTGATGGTTGATGGGTCAGGTTATCTGCACGTGACGTGGAATCACCACAACGACCCCTTGCACTATGCCGTCAGTTTGACACCAGGTGCCTTGCAACTGGGCAAGCGCCGGTCGATGATCGGTACGCTGGAGGATCGTGTCAGCTACCCAGAGTTTCACGCCTTGCCGGACGGAGACCTTTTGTTTGCCTACCGCGATGGACAGTCAGGTAGCGGTAATCTGGTCATCAACCGCTACGATACGCAACAGTCAAGCTGGTCACGGGTACAGAGCAATCTGCTTGACGGTGAAAATAATCGAAACGCTTACTGGCAATTATTTGTAGACGCGGCGGGTTGGGTGCATATGTCGTGGGTCTGGCGTGAAAGTTCTGATGCAGCCAGCAACCATGATGTGATGTACGCGCGCTCATTGGACGCCGGGGTGAGCTGGCAAACTGTCGAGGCCCGCGCACTCGAACTACCTATAACGCAGCACAACAATCAGCCGGTCTGGCTGATCGGTGAAAACAGTAACCTGATCAATCAAACATCAATGAGTGTTGACAGCGCAGGGCGACCCTATATTGCTACGTATTTCAGACAATACGCTGATGACATAACGCAAGTGCGTGTGGTGTACCGTCATAACAACGCCTGGCATCTGTCGACACTCAGTCAGCGGGTCACACCTTTTGAACTCTCAGGTGGCGGTACCCGGAGCATTCCGATCAGTCGACCACAGATCATCGTCAAAGAACACGCCGGTCGTACTGAATTGGTTGTTGTGTATCGTGATGAGGAGCAAGACAATCGCGTTATCGTGGCGCGTGCGACGGTGGATGCGCACTTGTCGGATACCTCATCAGCCGAGCATCGCTCAACGGATACGGCACAGGCACAGGCACAGTCATTGGCAAGGCAACGCACAGATGAAACGGGAACAGAGGGTGAATCGCGCGGTGAATCATCGTGGACGCTCACCCCGGTTACTGCGCAATCCACCGGTCGCTGGGAGCCGAGCTATGACACCGCATTATGGCAACAACGGCAGCAGCTGCATGTGTTTCTGCAATACGTTGATCAGATTGACGGTAACCAAGCCTCTCAAGCTGCTGCCACAGATGTGAGCGTGCTGGAGATCGACCTGCCGTAATTTGCGTCGGCTTTTACCCGCAACGCTACCGACAGCCGTACGCTCAGTCGGTGTACAAACTCGGCAATTGCTCGTCATCAATGTTATTTTACCGAAACTTTCACTTTTTAAACGAGCGACATGAACTGGACATTCCAGCTTTACAGTGCACGCAATACCCCGTTGGCTCAAGCATTGACGATAGTGTCCGAGGCTGGCTATACAAGTGTTGAAGCCTACCGTGACAACTTTGTTGACGCAGATTCGTTTAAGCGTGAACTGGATAAACACCAGTTACTGGTACCGTCAATGCACATCAACATTGGGCCCCTGCGTGATCAGACCGATCTGAGCATGCAGCGTGCGCGTGAATTTGGCAGCACCCATATAGTGTGTCCTTATTTGGAACCTTCCGATCGTCCCGTTGATGCCGCTGGCTGGTCTGAGTTGATTGCTGAGTTGTCTGACCATGCCAAGCGCTGGCAGGATGCTGGGTTTACGTTCGCATGGCACAACCATGATTTTGAATTCGTGGCATTGGCCGATGGAGCCATTCCAATGCAGTTGTTACTGGAGAATGCACCGTCTATACACTGGGAAATTGATGTTGCCTGGATTGTCCGCGCCGGTGCTGACCCCCTACCCTGGATTGATGAACATGCCTCGCGCATTTCAGCGGTGCACCTGAAAGACATTGCAGCACAAGGTGAATGCGCGGACGAGGACGGCTGGGCAGACCTGGGGCATGGTGTTGTGCCTTGGTCGTCCATCATGCCCAAGTTAGCTCAAACACCCACGACACTATATGCCATGGAACATGACAACCCATCTGACCTTCGTCGTTTTGCCACACGTTCAATCGCTACTGCCAATGCCCTGATTGCCCGGTAGAGCTACAGTGACGCCCAGTGAGTCTGCCATCATCAAACCACTGAAGTCGCTAACAGGACGTGAGGCTCTAAAGCCTGTTATTTACGCAAGGTGACTAAGCGAATACATTAACGCGTTGAGGCACTTCGAGCTCTTGTAGTGGCGCGTCTTGCGGGTGCTCTATGGCTTGCAATATGGCCTTTGCCAGAAACTGACCTGCTCGTGTCACGTCTTCATCCACGGTCAGAATGCCGCGTCGAAATCGTCCCAGTAGCGGAATGATTTCGCGCGTACATACTTCCACGTCACGCCCGATTTCCAGTCCAAGCGCATCGACGGTGGCAATCACGCCCAGTGCGGCCGTAGTCGAGGCGCAAAGAATCGCATCGGTCTCAGGACATTGCTTGAAGTGCTGCTGAACAGATGCCTCAATTTTTTCCAACGGTGACTCGCAATTAATCGTTTCGAGTATTGTCAGTGCCAGAGAATGCACCGCTGCTGTTTCACGTGCTCCACGTATCAGGTCCTGAGAATAATTCTGCTGATTCGGTGGAGGTATCAGCAAAGCGCAGCGACGTCTGCGTTTGGCAAATTCTTCAATGATCAATTGGCCCAACCGATAGTGATCAAAGTCGAAATAGGCATGCTTGTCAGCAATTAATGTGCGACCGTGAGTAGCAAACGGAAACCCGACATCACGCAGGTAGTTAACTCGGGGGTCATCTGGCAGCGTGGTGTTCATAATGATGCCATCGGCCGAGCCCGATTCCACGATGTAGCGAACAGGCGACATCGGGTCGTCGGAAAACGATGGGTTAACATTTAAATGATAGTCCGTGCCGCGTAGCCCCCGGGCGATCGACCCGATCAGCATGGCAGTCTGATTCATGACATCGTAATCGGTAGACAGTACCAGCGAAATCACTTGCGTTTTACCGGTTCGCAGGCGCAAACCGGCACGGTTAGGCCGATACCCGATCTCCTGCGCAATAGCCTGCACACGCTGCTTGGTGCGCTGCCCGATATCTGGCGCGTTACTCAGCGCACGACTCACCGTCGGTATGGCAAGACCGCTGATGCGCGATATGGTTTTCAGCGTCGGTCGTTCACCCGAGGCCAGCGGCGCGCTTGCCTTATCTGCCTCGATGGGTGGCGCTGTTTTTGAAGTATCCAGGTCTTCCATGCAAGTGCATCGGTTGTTGATGAACACCGCAAACTTTCGCGGTGGTGTTGTCCCCTACCCTGTGGCGATTCAGCTTATCCGCTCGGGTTTAAATCTAAATCGTTTTAGAAAAATACCCAAATGGCTATGGACAGTTAATCTAAATCGTTATAGGATTTTGTGCAAGTCAGCACAAATCCCGGAGGAGACTTGATGAAGTTCAGCAAAAAATACGTTGGCAACACCTGCCTAGGCACCGCTGCTCTCGCACTTTGCGGCGTTAGCCAAGCCGTCGATCTTGAAGTTACGCACTGGTGGACATCCGGTGGCGAAGCCGCTGCTGTGTCAGAATTTGCCAAAGCCTTTAACGAAAACACCGACCACAACTGGGTCGACGGCGCTATTGCCGGTGGCGGTGGTGCTGCCCGCCCTGTCATGGTAAGTCGGATTATTGGTGGTGATCCCATGGGTGCCACACAGTTCAATCACGGTCGCCAAACCGAGGAACTCATCGAAGCCGGATTGATGTTAGACCTGACTGATGTGGCTGAAGCTGGCGGATGGCGCGACATCGTGCACCCGACATCCTTACTGGACAGCTGTACGGTAGACGGACGCATCTACTGCGTACCGGTCAACATCCACTCTTGGCAATGGATCTGGCTGTCACACAAAGCCTTTGCGGATGCAGGAGTTGATGTCCCCACCAACTGGGATGAATTCGTGGCAGCAGGTCCTGCTCTCGAAAAAGCAGGCAAGGTACCGCTAGCGATGGGTGGACAACCTTGGCAGTCCAGTGGTGCCTTCAATGTATTGGTTGTCGCCATTGCCGGTCTTGATGCTTGGACCGAAGTGAACACCAACAAGAACGCTGACGCTGCTCGTGGCGACGCTTATAAGAAAGTCTTCGAAGCTGCCGCGGCGGCGCGTCAATACTCGGCAAAAACCAATGTACAAGATTGGAACCTAGCGACCAACATGGTCATCACCGGAGAAGCAGGCGGCCAGATCATGGGTGACTGGGCGCAAGGTGAATTTCAAGTAGCAGGCCAGACTGCTGGCGAGGATTACACCTGCTTGCCTGGCTTGGGGGTCAATGAAATTATTTCCACGGGTGGCGATGCGTTTTACTTCCCCAAGCAGGACGATTCTGAAGTTGAAGCGGCGCAAAAAGAGCTTGCCGCTCTGATGTTGACCAAGGAAGTACAAGTCAACTTCAACTTGAAGAAAGGTTCTCTACCTGTGCGCGGTGATGTCGACCTTGACGCTGCCAACGATTGCATGAAGAAAGGTCTGAAAATTCTGGCTGATGGCAACATCCTTCCAGATGCGAACCAGGTACTTTCAGCAGACACCCAGGGCCAGATCGAAGATCTCATGGTCGAATTCTGGTCTTCTGAAGACCTATCGGCTGAGGAAGCACAAGGGCGCTACGCGGATATTATTGCCGACGCTGACTGATCACATTCCGAAGATCTAATGCAGGAACCGGGCTGGTTCATTCGTCTCACGTCAAGGTTGAGAGACCGAATCAGCCCGCCATTCATCCAGCCTGCCAGATGTCGGGAGTGTTGAAACATGCCAGAAGAAAAGCTCAGCACTGAACCAACGTACGCAGCCACCGCTGCAGTGCAGCGCAAGCCCATAAAGTGGTTGCACCACCTACCTGCCAAAATCGCCTCAATCCCGATGATCCTCAC
>CALKXZ010000302.1 GCA_938003775.1 uncultured Granulosicoccus sp.
AGTGTGGGGCTTCCCCATGTGAAAGTAGGTCATCGCCGGGTTTTATTCACGACCATCAAGGCCGTACTCTTCATTGAGTACGGCCTTTTTGTTTGGTGCTCGTCACTCAGAAATTAATTTGGATCAAGGGCCATTGCAATAGGTATTTTGATGAATTAAATATCCCGCTAGTAGCCCGCTTATAATGATCAAACAGGCAGTGGTCGCCGCTGGAATGAGCTGCATGAACGAATACGCATACAATCTGGGCACGCACAGTTGTTCGATAACTACAACGTCGGCAGAAACGCAACTATGGTTCGATCGCGCGCTGAACTGGATCTACGGCTATCACCATGAAGAAGCGGGCGAGTGTTTGCAAAAAGCGCTGGAGCATGATCCAACTTGCGTGATGGTGTACTGGGCGCAGGCGTATAACATTGGGCCTAATTACAATCGACCTTGGGAGCTGTTTGATCAGCATGAACTGAAAAGCATGTTCAGTAATGCTCGAGCCGCACTTGCAAATGCTGAGAAATATCTGAGTAATGCATCAGCAGTTGAGCAAGCCATGCTAAACGCACTTACGCAGCGATATCAATCTGAATCAATTCCAGAAGACCTGTACAAGTGGAGTGCTGACTACGCTAACGCAATGCGCAAGGTCTATAACGCTTTTCCACGCGACCGAGATGTGACAACAATTTTTGTTGAATCAATGATGAACCGGACGCCATGGAAAATGTGGGATCCCAGATCGGGAGAGCCATGCGAGGGGGCGGACACGTTGGAATGTCGCCAGGTGCTCGAAAGGGCGATTGGTGAAATCAAGACCGAAGGAGGCGATCCGCACCCTGGGTTACTGCATTTGTATATCCATTTGATGGAAATGTCCCCCGTGCCAGAGGTGGCGCTTAATATGGCAGACGAACTAAGTGGTCTGGTGCCGGATGCTGGTCACCTGGAGCATATGGCCACCCATATCTACGTGTTGTGCGGTAATTATCAACATGTAGTGGCTGGAAATTCAGCTGGGATAAAAGCTGATCTCAAATACTGGGAAAATGCCGGCGCTATGAATTTCTATTCGTTGTACCGCGTGCATAATTATCAATTCAAACTCTATGGAGCAATGTTTCTAGGCCAGTTTGAAAAAGCCATGGAGGCTGTTCGTGAACTGCATGAAACTATACCAGATGAATTGGTTCGACTGGAATCACCACCGATGGCCGATTGGCTGGAAGCTTATATGTCGATGGACATCCATGTGCTGATTCGATTTGGGAAATGGCAAGCATTAATAGACTTGCCATTGCCTGAAGACACCATGTTTTATACCATGTCAACAGCATTGAATTACTACGGTAAAGGTATTGCTTACGCTGCGCTGGGTCATCACAAGAATGCACTCAAGGCACAAGAAAAGTTTGAGCAAGCAGTATTGGCGGTAACAGATAAACGTTATATGCATGTGGTGTCATGCCAGGAAATTCTCGGGGTTGCACGCGAGATGCTCGCAGGCGAGGTCAACTACCACCACGGTGAATACACTAAGGCGTTTGAACATTTACGCAAGGCCGTGACTCTGGAAGATGCTATGCCGTATGACGAACCTTGGGGATGGATGATGCCCACTCGTCATGCATTGGGGGCGTTACTTCTAGAGCAAGGGTATTTGCAGGAAGCTGCGGCTGCTTATGAGGCTGATCTGGGTTTTAACGATACGGTGCCACGTTCAAACCAGCATCCCGATAATGTATGGGCATTGCTCGGGCTATACCGATGTTACTCCCAGTTAGGCAGAGATAAAGAAGCGCGTATTATTAAACCGAGGCTGGATTTCGCGCTATCCCGCGCCGATGTCGAGATCAGTGCTTCTTGCTTTTGCAGCATGTCTTCTGACACACCACTCTCGACAGTAGAAACTGCGGTGTACATTTCTCCAGAACCCAATGGCTATGGTTCAGAATGATGACTCTGTAATGTCGAGGATTCATCAATTTTTTAGCGCGCTGGTAGAGGCATCCAATGTCGCAATACCGAGGATCACTTCATGAAAGTGGGCAACACACACTATCGCTCTATCTGGCACGATGAGCAAACACTCGCGGTTAGCATAATTGATCAGCGCTGGCTGCCGCATCGTTTCGTAGTAGTCGAGCTGCATACCACCATTGACTTTGCCACGGCCATTCGTGATATGTGGGTACGCGGTGCACCGCTAATAGGTGCTACAGCAGCCTGGGGGATGGCTAAGGCGATAGCAGATGACCCCTCTGATACCAATATGGATGCTACATGGGAGACATTGCACGCCACACGTCCCACAGCTATTAATCTGCGATGGGCATTGGATCGAGTACGCAGTCATTTACGTCCACTGGCGCCTGAGCAACGCCCAGATGTCGCTACCCGGCTGGCCGTTGAAATCGCAGACGAAGATGTAGAAATTAATCGGCAAATTGGTGTACACGGTCTTGAATTATTCAGAGCCGTTGCGGATAAGAAAGCACACGGTGAGACAGTTAATATTCTGACACACTGCAATGCAGGTTGGCTGGCAACAGTTGACTGGGGCACGGCAACCTCACCTATGTATCACGCTGCCGATGCTGGTGTAAACATCCACGTATGGGTGAACGAAACTCGACCGCGCACACAAGGTGCATTGACAGCTTGGGAGCTAGGCGGTCATGGCGTGCCTCATACCTATGTTGTGGACAATGCCGGTGGCCATTTAATGATGCAGGGTAATGTGGATCTGGTGATCGTCGGTGTCGATAGAGCAACGCGTAATGGTGATATATGCAATAAAATTGGCACCTATCTGCAAGCACTGGCAGCGTATGACAACAACGTACCCTTTTATGTAGCACTGCCTTCGCCTACTATCGACTGGACGGTTGCAGATGGTGTAAGAGAAATACCTATAGAGCAGAGAGATGACGCCGAGGTACGACGTGTGCTCGGTAGAACAGGTGTTGAAAATCCAGATCAAGCATTAATGACAGTAGCGATACCTCCGGATACTTCTACGGTAGGCAATCCTGCTTTCGATGTCACGCCAGCAAGGCTTGTGACAGGTTTGATCACCGAACGTGGTGTGGTGGAAGCCTCTGCTGATGCATTAGCCAATCTATTTCCGGAGTTTCAGGATGCTGACTCTGCCTGATTGATCAACGCACCTGCTGTTGAAGCACTCGCATGCTACTGACCGACAAGGTATTGTCGAAAACAGAACAGGTCGTTGGGGACTAACTGCTATGTTGCCGATTTAGCGAAAGGTCTATTTGAAGGTATCTGAGCAAAAGGGTAGGGTAGCAGGATACTGTCGTCGAAGGAGAATGTCGTGATAGACCAATCGATCTGTTACGTTCCAGTCGCTCCAGGGTCGAGATCACACATAAGTGCCTGTGTTACCTTGCTGGCTGGTTTCTGGTTGTCGAATCCGTTGTTCGCTGAAGCACCGGAGCCAGACCCTGACTGTCAGTGTCGTGCTCCCGGGGGTGCTATGCGTGATCTGGGAACGGTTGAATGCGTCGATATTGTTGGGTCAAAAAAATTAGTCCGCTGCGAAATGTCCACCAATACGCCTTACTGGAAGTCCGTAGAAGGTGCGCAGGGTTGTCCGGACGCCTGAGCACCTTACTTCGCCTATACTGCTGTATTGGAACCGAAATTGCGTGCTGCGAGCCATACTCATGTTGCATGCAGAGCATCTCGGTGGGGACTAATCTGAGTGCATTGACGCAGGTGACAATTAACGCGTGAACAATCGGTCCGAGCAGATATTCAGCAATGCGCAGATCGTCCTGGCAGATGCTGTCGTAACAGGTAGCGTCCAGGTAGTCGATGGCCTGATCAAGGATATTAGTGAGTCCGTTTTCACGGCGGCTGCGCGCCAGAGAGGTATGGCAAAACTCAGCGCTAACATCATTGATTGTCACGAAGACTTTCTGATACCCGGGCTCATCGAGCTTCATACCGATCACCTGGAAACACATTATTCACCGCGCCCAGGTGTTCGCTGGTCAGTCATGGCGGCGATTCAGGCGCACGATGCGCAGATAGCCGCTGCGGGAATTACAACTGTCTATGATTGCCTGCGTTTGGGCCGGGATGAGGATGACAAATTCGAGTCTGGCGAGATGCTGGCACTGGCGGCGGCACTGGCAAAAGCCAGAGAGCAGAACCGTCTGCGTGTAGAGCACCGTTTGCATTTGCGTTGTGAAGTGTCAGCCAGCGACGTGCTTGATGATTTTAGTGAGTTTGAAAACAATTCAGATGTCGGGTTGGTGTCATTGATGGATCACGCGCCGGGTCAACGCCAATTCACCTCGCTGGAAGCCTATGCGCGTTACCATAAAACCAAAAACAAGCTGTCTGATGAAGCGTTTGAAGATTATATGTCGGTACGAATCAATGCATCGAGAAAATACTCGACGCGCCATCGCAAAGCGTTGGCGAACTTGTGCGCAATGCGTAAAATTCCTTTGGCCAGTCATGATGATGCAACACTAGCTCATGTGGATGAATCCATCGAGTATGGTGTTAGTCTGGCTGAATTCCCCACGACGTTAGATGCAGCTAAGGCATCCCATAGCGCAGGACTAGGAGTGTTGATGGGTGCGCCTAATGTGGTTCGAGGGCAGTCCCATTCGGGTAATGTCGCCGCACGAACATTGATTGAAAATCAGTGTCTGGATGTATTGTCCTCAGACTATGTGCCCGCTAGCCTGCTTCAAGCAGTTTTTGTGTTGTGTAGTGAACCTGCAATACTCAGTGTGCCTGAGGCCGTGGCCATTGCCACCCGAAACCCTGCGCGGACGTTGGGTATGCAGGACCGGGGAGAAATCAACACGGGACTTCGTGCAGACTTGGTTCGCGTGGCTCATTACCCACATCAGGACTCAGCGCCGATAGTACGAGGTGTATGGCGTGACGGTCAGCGCGTGTTGTAGTAGCGTCTAAAGACGGCAATGAGCATAGAAACTGGTTGTAGCTGGCCAGTCTGAAAATACCGCACTAACGCCAACATCTTTGGCCAGAACATCCAGTAACTGCAATGTATCGCCGTCATTGTGAATGGCATCAGCAACACTTTGGTAGTACCAGCCACCGCTCTCACTATGTAATGGCCCTGAACGTTCTAGTGACCAGGCTATTAAGCCGATATTGGAATTGGTAGCAGCTTTGGCGTAATTTGATGGCACCATGTTGTTGTTTTCGTCCAGTGTTACTAGCATCCATAAGGGCGGTGCCAGGTACTTAACCCCCTGTTCCTGAAGTTCGGCCATACTAGGCTGCCAGCTTGCGGCGTTCATTGGATCAAATTTTTGTTCACTATAGCGATCGTCAAGATAGATTACC
This sequence comes from uncultured Granulosicoccus sp., assembly GCA_938003775.1. Lineage (GTDB taxonomy): Bacteria > Pseudomonadota > Gammaproteobacteria > Granulosicoccales > Granulosicoccaceae > Granulosicoccus. Next base: position 5,350 of record CALKXZ010000302.1, read on the forward strand.
TGTGGCGCAAAATCGGGTGCGGTTGTCAACCAATGCGTAATATCGTCCTCTTCGAATGATTGTGGCCAAACCTGCGATGGATCAACATTGGCATTACGATAGTCTGCGAGCATTTGATCTGCCTGCATGGCGCGTGTGTAGTCACCATCAAACGGTAACGGTACCAGGGCCTCCTTAAGCTCAGGTGTCATACCAACACCGAGTTCCTTGAATAATTCGATGCTCTCGGCATGGGTCATCAGAGTACCTTCATGGGCATACAGATCGGTGCGAAAGTGCGCCGTTGCGTTGAGGTACTCATCCACCGTGGTCGCAGCAGGATTACCAGCGTCCATTTTACCGTGAAGTGTTTGATACTCTGCCAATGAGATGTCTGAGGTGCAGCACTGAACATTGGAGAACGGCGTATCGTTATTATAGTCCGGCGGAACACTGCATTTATTAGCTAATGGAGTTGCCAGTATGTTGGTAGTTGTATGCAGGTCGCACTGTGAATGTCGGCAAACCAACTCTCTGTCTTTTGTGAATGTCACATCACACTCAATTATCCCTGCACCCATACGTGCTGCCGCTATGTACGATTCGCGCGTGTGTTCGGGAAACTGTAGCGGCGCCCCTCGGTGACCTATAGAGAATAAACTGGGCGTGATTGTGCGGGTATCACAGTGTTGTAGGTCTCGCTTCAATTCTCCCTCAGGTAGTAAATCTGTCAGGTATGACGGTCGTGGTCCTAGCGATATACTGTAATCAGTGGCTGCATGAGTTTCTGTTATTAACCACAGTGCGCCCAATACACACAAAAGAGTTATCGTGTATCGATGGCGTTGTCGAGTGTTTACACACAGGTGCATGGTCTCTTATTCTCCTGTTTGGGTGGAAGAGAAGGGACAAACAGCCAGCTGTACAAAGGGGGATTGCCGATCCTTCTGGCCGTAAACGGCAATCCGATCAAGTTCTGGTTCTGTGGTAACAGTTGCTGAGTATTGTGCGGACAACCAGGCTACAAAGTCTTCGTCTGATTGAGCCAATGCCCCTGAGAGGGTCATGTGGAAGCGAAATTCATCAGCGACATAGGGGTAGCCGTAGCGTTCCAGTAGATCAAGTTGGTTCGCTGTTAGCGGTTGGGCTTGCCGACGTGCTCTGTCGGCATCAGACAGTGGCTTTCGAAACGGCTCGAACGTCTCCACAATCGATTGCGCCAGCGTGGTCAATGTGTTTGGTTGTACGTCTAATGTCAGCGCCATAAATTGCGAAAGTCTGCGTGGTGCCAGTTGCTTTAATGCTATGGGAGTCTGCTGTTGAGCAAAACTTGAAACTGCTGCAATCAGCTCACGCAGGCCAGTGTGGTCTTGTATTTCGAACGGTGCTTTGAGTGTGGCATGAAACCCATAATGGGCCGGTGATGCTGTGAGCTTGCGCCAACGGGCCACTGGCGCGAACGTGCTCGATGCATTGGCTTGGCGAGCCTTTGTTGCATGACGCCCCAGAACGTTAGTGCCGAACACTGCTAATTCAGACGACGTGGACGGGGCGAAGTACAGTGCATAACGTTCGGTCATAGCCAGAATCTTCTCTCAAATATTAAACGGTAATGACACCATGAAAAAGGTGCTTTGTTATTTCCCTCGCTATCACAAGGCGTCAATTGAGCACTGTGCTGGTAGCTCCCGTTGCTATCTGGCATTATGAGTGGGGGTGTCACTTACCGGTGATATCGGGTCAGACTAATGAATTGGTCCATATGGGGGATAATTATAATGAAATATAGTGTCAGATTAAGCGTGGCAGCAGTGGCGTTGAGCAGTGCTCTGTCCGGGCACGCTGTGGCGGCGGATAAATTGACTTATTACTGCAGTGCGCAGGAGGACTGGTGTCAGTTAATGGCCAATGGTTTTGAAGAAGCCACTGGTATCAAGGTCAACATGACCCGAAAATCTTCGGGCGAAACGCTGGCACAGATCAAAGCCGAAGCGAGTAACCCGAAAGGTGATGTCTGGTGGGGTGGTACTGGTGACCCACATATACAGGCAGCTGAGGAGGGACTGACTGAAGCCTATGTATCACCCATGCGCGGTGAATTGCACGACTGGGCACTAAGTCAAGCCGAGTCTGGGTCGGATGCGACTATCGGTATTTACTCCGGCGCGCTAGGATATGGCTACAACGAGGAAGTTCTGACGGCCAACAACCTACCAGTACCAGCCTGCTGGAAAGATCTGACCAAACCCGAGTACAAAGGCCATGTGCAGATGGCCAACCCAAACTCCTCGGGTACTGCCTATACCACGCTTGCCACCATCGTTCAGTTATTCGGAGAGGACGAGGGTTTCGAGTTTATGAAAGCGTTGCATAAGAATATCAATCAGTACACGAAGTCTGGATCTGCACCGATCAAAGCAGCTGCGCGCGGTGAAAACACCATTGGTATTGTCTTCATGCACGACGCTGTTAAGCAGGCTGCTTCCGGCTTTCCCATTAAGGTTGTCGCACCGTGTGAAGGAACCGGGTATGAGATTGGCGGTATGAGTATTATCAAAGGTGCACGTAATCCGGAGAGCGCTCAGAAATTTTATGATTGGGCACTGACCGCTGATGTTCAGACACGTTCACTGGAAGTTAAAGCGTATCAAGTGATGTCTAACAAGGGGGCAGAGAGTTCACCTTTAGCGCCAGATCTAGATAGCTTGACGTTGATTGACTATGACTTTGCGCAATACGGGTCTTCTGATGAACGTAAAAGACTGCTGAAAAAATGGGACGACGAGGTGTCGGTACTACCGCAGTAAATAGCTAAGCGGTTGCTGTAGCTGTAGTGCGCCGAGTGCGCGTAATGTGCTGTACGACAAGACGGTTCTTATGAATAGAACCGTCTTACTTTGGCTGCTAGTAGCAGTCACTGGTTTCTGTATTCTGCCCTGGTACGTGCTAGAAGATGGGCTGTGGAGCTTCGAGTGGTTGTTGAACGGCTACCCATTTGATGCCGACTATGCCCCGGCATTATTTTTAATTCTTCAGGGCGAAAAATGGTGGCTTGCGCCAATCTTACTGTTTCTATGCTTACCAGTTATCCTATTATTCAGTAGCAAGAATGATCGATGGTTTAGCCAAATTCTATGTTTTGCCGGTCTAGCCGGTATCGTTTATCTGTTTTTGCAAGGGTACGCGATTGGCATTCGTGGTTGGAATGCATCATGGCTCGTCGCCCTGTTTGGTGAACTAGGTGACCGGCAGTTTGGTTTTGGTTATGGAGCCATGCTAGTAGGGGTCAGCCTACTGTTCTTTTTAACGACGGGTATTGCAGCGCGTGGCGCCGTTAATGGTGATGTGTTTGTGGTGGGTGCAATTGGTTTCGTGATTGCGTTGGTCACACTGTTTATCTTTCTGCCGGTCATGAACATGTTGTCCAGTGCAATTCAGGACAACGACGGTCACTATTCGTTATGGATTTTTGCTGAGAAATTTTTTGATGATAAAATCTGGGGGCTGTATTGTCTCTATTCCTCGCGCAGTTGTGGAGTAGCATGGAACTCTTTGGCATTGGCCATTGTGGTTGGCGCTATGACCACCTTATTGGGTCTGGTGTTTGCATTGGTTGCATCACGTTCAGGATTGCGAAGAGCACATCTGCTTAGACCACTTACGGTGCTGCCCATCATTACGCCACCGTTCGTGATAGGTTTGGCCATAATTCTGTTATTTGGTCTGTCGGGTACGGTAACCCAGTTTGTTGCAGAGCTCTTCGGTTTGCAGCCAACTCGCTGGGTCTATGGCATGCCCGGTATTCTCATAGCGCAAATGCTGTCTTTTACACCTATCGCCTTTTTGGTGCTCATTGGTGTAGTAGAAGGGGTGTCTCCATCAATGGAAGAGGCGTCGCAGACTTTGCGAGCCACTCGTATTCAAACCTTCATGACCGTGTCACTGCCATTGATGCGTCCAGGATTGGCTAACGCTTTTCTGCTTGGCTTCATAGAGAGTATGGCTGACTTCGGTAACCCACTGGTGCTCGGTGGTAATTTTGATGTTCTATCGACCGAGATATTCTTTGCTATTGTCGGTGCGCAAAATGACCAAGGAAAAGCAGCTGTTCTGGCCATCGTATTGTTAGTGTTCACGCTCACAGCATTCTATGCCCAGCGTCGCTGGCTGGGTAAAAAATCCTACACCACTCAAACTGGCAAAGGCGATGGTGGTACTCCGGCGAGTTTGCCAAGACGTATACTGTATCCGTGTTATGTATTAGTCGCGCTATGGGGAAGCTTTACGCTGGTTGTTTACGGCATGATCGTATACGGCGGATTCGTTGAAGTATGGGGGCTTGATCATACGCTGACATTCAAGCATTACATCACAGCATTTGGCGTATCGCTGAGTGAACACGGTGTGCGTTGGCAGGGTTCGGCTTGGGATTCGTTTTGGACAACACTACGTATTGCAGCAACAGCCGCCCCATTAACCGCGGCAGTCGGATTGGTCACTGCGTATTTGCTGGTAAGGCAAAATTTTACCGGCAAAAACGCGTTCGAGTTTGGCACTATGCTCAGCTTCGCCATTCCCGGTACGGTTATTGGCGTTGCCTATATTCTGGCATTCAATGTGCCGCCGCTGGAGTTGACTGGTACCGGAGTGATATTGGTAGTTAGTTTTATTTTTAGGAAC
>CALKXZ010000303.1 GCA_938003775.1 uncultured Granulosicoccus sp.
AGTGATAACAGCCTGAATGCTGGCCTGAGGCGTCTTGATGTGTCGCAGGATGAGCATGTCGCGCACGGATTTCGGCACACCGCATCGACTCTGCTAAATGAACAGCGTGGATTCGATCCGAACTTGATCGAGGTACAGCTACACCATGCCGACAGGTCAATGCGAGGCAAGTACAACAAGGCTGCATATTTCAATGAGCGAAGGAAGATGATGCAGGCATGGGCTGACTATCTTGATTCTCTGAAGGTCGGGGGAGCGGTGATTCAATTGCACGCGGCCAGTTGATTTTATGGCTGCAACGCAGACAATAAGAAGTCGTCAGTTTGCGCATCTGAAAAACCACCTCGACGGTGAAGAATGCAGCGGCGTGTTGAATGCGTCTCCGCCCGATGCTGCTGCAATTGCCGATAACGATTAGATAAAGGCTTTGTGGGTGTTCTAGAGTGAGGTTCGTGACCGGCCCGTGGGGCTGGAGTCGTTGGCGCTATATGCTCATGTGACAAATCCCTCCAAGGTTGCGGAGCAGAACCTCGTGGGATTGTTACGTGCCCTGAATAGAGTTTCCAACACAGCCGCTGGAGAGATTCAAATTGAAGTCGAAGAAGCTGAGCGAATTTATCAAATCGTTAACGAAAGTCAAATAGGTGCTGGTCAACGTGCAATCGTTCATCTTTTTGCTGCAGCGCAATTGCTTGGCTATGAGCCGGATCACTTTATTCGTCGAACACGCCCTGACCAAGTTGTGAGGATAGAGGGGGAGAGTGATGAAGAATATGAGGTTCGTCGACTATTTATATTGAACCATCGTTTTGTGGATCAACTTCGCCCACGGTTACCTCAGTCAAAGAGAGGCAAGCCACTGACAAAAGACACCTTCATTGTCAGGTATCTCTGGCCTCGAATGGGGGTGTCAATGGCGGAATGCAAGCTTAATCACGAAACGCCAAGGGTAGCCATCTCCAAACTAATTGAGTTGTATGATCCGGATGGTGGGCCGAGCCCAAATACTATACGACGCACAATAGAGTCAATCGAACGCTAATAATTTGGTGACTGAGTCGGGACAGCAGTATTGGCTCTTATACCAATTGGCCACAACATCTTCGCAGTTCCGAGCGTCTTGTGTTGATCTTCCAATTTTCGAGCCGCGCATTGGCTGGTTAGGGTTGGAATATTTGTGCATGGAGCCGAACTAGCTGTACGAGGATGAAAAACCGGTATCTTTCATCCTCGGGGTCTTGCCGTTCATCATGTTTACTCCCGAATCCCTATTAGATTACTGGAGTAAACACAAATGAACGGCGATCTACCCACAACCGGCTTTGTCCGATTGAAGCAGATACTTGGTGACGCAACTGCTGAGCCGCCTATTGCCGCCGTCATACCGGTGTGCAAAGCGGCATGGTGGAATGGAATTAAGTCTGGTAAGTACCCACCTCCACTGAAGCTGGGTCCCAACACAACCGTATGGCGTGTGAAAGATATCCGCCAACTGATAGAGGATGGTCGGTGGGCTGCAGAGAAAAGTGAGGCTGTTGCCTGATGACCACAAACAACAACGGCGGGCCGTCGTCACACGTACCTGCCGCCAGCACACACATATCTCCCAGTCAGAATACCACGACAGCCAGCCAGATTGAATCACTACGCCGTCTGCATTGTGGCCATCAGCAACTTCCGTTCAGCGAAGCGTCAACACAACTTCAAGCACTCGACATCGACACCGACATGCTCGACGGTGGTGGCTCTGGCCGACTCGATGTGAGAGGCAAGCGCAAGGGCAACAAGGCCGTTGCATACGAGTGGACAGCCGACGGGCAAGCACTTCATTGGTGCAATTTCATCACCGACGAGCGAGGCACCATCTTTGCCGACCGGCGGTCAACATTTGACCCGGCAGAATCGGCCTGGCTCTTTGCACAGGCAGAAACAGCACGACGCAAGGCAGAAGCTGACCGGCAGGCACTACAGGATCAGGCTGCACGTCAGGCGCAGGATATGTGGCGCGATGGCGTTCAAAGTGGTACTCATGCCTATATCACGAGCAAGCAACTGTCCGGCCTGCACAACGCACGAATAGACGCGGCGACAGGCGCACTGCTGATACCGATGTGGGTGTCGGGATGATGAACGTCCAGCGCATCTTTCCAGACGGAACAAAGTTGTTTCTCAAGGGCGCGAGAGTCAAGGGTGCTTACAGTGTCATCGGCAGTCTGAACGGTGCTGATCGAGTGCTTGTAGCTGAAGGCTGGGCAACGGCTGCGACGCTGTTCGAGTTGCACGGCTTGCCAGTAGTTGTGGCGTTCAATGCAGGCAATTTGATGAGCGTGTGCCAGACACTACGCTCCAGATTCGCTGATATAACAGTGGTGATTGCTGGTGACGATGATCGGCAGACAATTGGCAACCCTGGACGCAAGAAAGCGATTGAAGCCGCTAAAGCTATCGGTGCGACGCTGGCATTCCCTGATCTGTGCAAGTGTTGTACATGCACTGACCACAATGACCGCGCTATCTGCGACCGGAGGTGTGGCCGTGAGTAATCTGAAAACAGAGTCACCCACTGACGTTCACGCTGAAGTCATACGTGCCGGTATCGAGAAAGCGAAAACCGGAGACTTTGAGGCCGGTTTAACCGGTGAGGTATTGGCAGCACTGGGGGGCTTGCAGACTAATCCCGACACACTGGGTTTGTATCTGACGCTACTGACGGAGCTTGTCGGTGCTCACAAGTCCATACGCAAGGGTGATGTCGAGAAAGCAGTACGGGCGCTGTTGCCCGAGGAGGAGAAAGACACATCAGCTCGCATATCCGCCGCTGATGAGATCGTTGCACCGGTCACGCAATCCTGCACCCTGTTTACCGATCAGGAGGACCGGTCATACGCCATTATCGAGCAGGACGGGCATCGCGAAGTCTGGCCGATCAACTCAACCACCTTCAAAGACTGGGTGTCCATGCTGCTGTACAGGACTGCAGGCAAGACGCCACGCGCCGCTGCACTGGCTGACGCATTCTCAACCCTGAATGGTATTGCTCGACATGATGGAGAAAAGCACCACGTTTACCTGAGAGTCGCTGCCGATGGCACTGGCGGGTACTACCTGGATATTGTGGATGATCAGTGGCGCGTTATCCATATCACTGCGCACAGCTGGCAGATCATCAATGAATCGCCAGTGATGTTCCGTCGCTCGAAAGCATCGAAGGCTGTACCGATCCCCGTTACTGGTGGGTCACTGGCCGACGTGAAAGCTCTGGTCAACGTTGATGAGAACGACAACCTGCTGCTGATCACGGCCTTGCTGGATTGCATTCGTGTCGATACAGCTGATCCGGTTATTGAACTCATCGGTGAGCAGGGCTCCGGGAAGTCGAGTACGGCTCAGAATATGCGCCGCCTGATCGATCCGCACACGGTGAATCTGAGAAACGCGCCGAAGTCAGTAGAGGATATTTTCGTCAGTGCGACAAACAATCACTTTGTCTGTTTCAACAATCTGAGTCGGCTCTCTGCTGATGAGCAAGACGCCCTGTGCAACCTGTCAACCGGTGGCGGTTTCGCCGCCAGAAAGCTGTACACGGACAACGAGGAGAACTTCTACGAGTCAAAGCGGCCTGTACTGCTGAACGGCATCAATGCCACGGCGACGCAGCCTGACCTAATATCACGGCTGGTAAGACTGGAGTGCCTGACTCTTGAAGGTTCTTACAAGCGGCTTGATGACCGCGAGCTTGCTGAGGTGTTCGAAAGACACGCACCGCTTACTCATTGTAAGTATCATGCTTGTCGGATGTGGAGGCGGCAGCTCGAATGATTCACCCCGAGATGACGCTTAGGTGCTGGATGTCTCGTTCCTGTTGAATGGTCGCTCAGATGCATGCGCGACATCCTTCTGGCAATGCAACACCCTGTTTCAAGGTGAGCAATCAAGTTATGTGTTCTCTGCTTACTCTGACCGTACGGGCCAGAGCTCGGCGGCTGGTAGATTTACCTGGGTGCCTACTGATCGAAACATTGAAGTCACAACTGCTGATGGAAGCTTTTCAATAATTTCCGATTTGATTTTTTCGATTGATGAAGACACTGCGTCATTTCAGGAGTTCTATGGAACAGGCAGAATTGCTCGAACGCGTTGTGCACGTCAGCCGTTTTAAATTGACGTGCCGTGACTCAATGCTATATGAAATATATGTCGGTAGATCTGTGAGTGGCGCGTGTTTTACTTCTGAGAGTAGCAGTATGTTTTTGGCGGCACAGCATTAGAACGGCGTGACTGCTGCGGATATTTATCAACACCAACGTAGCGAAAGTGAAATTCAATAGCGCTAACTCCGCCCCCTGACCCAATTGTCATGTGTCAACACTTTAGGGCGAAAGGTATTGCATCGCTGGGACCGATGGATACGGTGCTACTCATGTGCCCAGTGCTTGGATGGTGTCGTATCTGAAAGTGGGGGAAAGGTGCCGTGCTCGGCCTGTGGTGGAGCCGGGTAGAATAAGCTTTGAATGATGGTGGGTATGTGCCATTGGGAATTTGTTTGCAGCCTCGTAAATCGCGATTGGCAGTCGGCCACTGTCTTTATGTAGCTAGCAAGTTCAGGCGGGCCCAATAATTTGAAACTAGCCCGTTTGTCATACATGTACCTTCGTTTTCGTCGAATTTACAATTGACGACTCAGCCCAAGGCATCGGTATTGCTTGAGGAACTAAGTATTTCTTTTGTGAATGACCAGGTGCTGAGGCCTTTTGATTATTTGGGCTTATGTACACATTGTGATAACGTTGCATCTATAATCTTAATTATGTATTACACAGTTTTTCTACTAAATGGTAGTGATGGTCGTGAGGAGTATTATTATTAATTTCAAGTGCTTAATCGAACTTTTACGCCGAAGCATGTTATGACGGGCGAGGATACGCTGGAAAGACAGGGATCACACTCTTCTTTATTCAAGTTTCCTATTGTTGAGCGGAAGGTTTTCAAGAATAATTTTCTGAAGGATGTGATTGTTGAGCTGAGGTTTCCTACATTTCTTCGGTTGAAGGAATCCGAGCCTGTGGGCATATCGGAAGCTATCAGGTCGCAATTCCCTATTTATGACCCCAGTCAGCAAATGCAAATGACCCCTCTAGGTACAACAGATAGACAGCCTGTGTACAGATTTTTAAATCGCAAACAGGATAAGGCCGTTGAGATTACAGCCTCTCATTTAGTACTTTCTTGCAAGGGAATCGCATATATGTCCTTTGATGATTTCCTCGAAACCATTGAATTTCTTGTAAAAGCCTGCACTCCTCATCTGGAGACAGATTTCTTCACTCGAGTCGGGCTAAGATATGTGAATTTTGTAGGAGGGATGCAGTCAAATGGTACCGATTTGAAGGCATGGATCAATCAAGAGCTAGTTGCTCCTGTTGGTGGCGAAATCGGATCAGTGCATAGTGCTTGGACAGAGCTTGCGGGCCCGTTAATGGATGGTGCTGGATACACATTTCGCTATGGGTTGTCGCCACCTTCGGAGTCTCAAAATCGTCAGTTTGTGCTTGATTGGGACTACAACAAGCAATCAGTTGAAGTTGGAGACTGTGCGAAATTGCTAAGTGAATTTCACGGATTACACTATCCGTTTTTTTGGTGGTCATTAGGTGAGAAGGCGAAGGAGGCGCTAGAGAATGGAACCGCAAAGATTCATTGAATCAGAGAGAACTGCAACAGCAAAAAACGCAAGCAATCCATGGAGTTGGGTAGAGTCAGATATTTCTGCGCCTTCAGTATTTAATCATCTCCCTTCCCCATACGATTCTGAGTTGAACGTCTCAGCATACAATTTCGACTATATGTCATGGAAACCAACGGTTTCTAACGAGACTGGCGGGCTTGACTTCTCGCCAATGGAGGCATCGGGTGAGCTAAATATTGATTCGCAGGACCGTATTACCTTGCTTTCTAAAAAATATGCTTCTAGTTCGTTAAATCTCAAAATTGAAGACTCTGCTAGATTGAAGATTCTTGATGAAAGAATGAGTCTCAACAATCCGAGATATTTAGATTCTGATTTAGAGGTAATTGAGCGCGCAGAGAATTTGTTAAGCAAGCTATATAAATAGGGGGGTGAGTTTTTGGGTAAAGCTGCAAAGGTTGCGACGAAGTTAACGCCATATAAATACCCCAACAAAAAGCATGTGCGAAGTGAAAGCCCGCCTCTTTATGCAAGGTACCAGTCTTACAAACCATATCTTCAAAGGGAGTTTGGAGGACAATGTGTATATTGTCGAAAATGTGATCTATTTGCTGATCCAAGCTCTTTTCATATTGACCATTACATTCCTACCAAGATTGCCAAAACGGTGGATCCAGCTTTAATCACCGACTACAGAAACCTCTATTATAGTTGTGCTGCATGCAATCGATTTAAGGGTGCTTATTGGCCAAAGAAAAATGATTGCAGGATCCCAAACCCATGTGATTTTATAATGAGTGAGCATCTTTGCTATGAGGGCGCTACTGTCGCTTTTCGTAGTAGAGATGGGCAGTTCACTGTGGATTTGCTTCAGTTAAACAATGATTTGAGTTTAAAAATGCGTGAATCACAGCAAAGCACGGTAATAGCCTTGCTGGTGGGCATATTAGAATTTCGGACAAATCCAGAGAAAAAACAAACAGTAGAGGAGGCCGTTAAAATTGTTGCTGAGTTAACTGGCCAGGACGTCAGTGTGATTTCTAAGTTTTGCGGTGTTTAGTAAAACTGAATTGAAAACGGTACTTTTGACGGTATTTATTGAATAATATATCTGTAAGCCTTTAGTTATGGGCGTGTTAGGTAGAGCGTAGCTCCACCACTTCGGTATCCCACCATTACGCGGCCTGTCCACACACCTGATTTTCAAGCGGTTAACGCACCATCGAGTCCGGTAGCGAATTACGCTCAGGCACAACACTTAAGACAAACATAGCCAGGTGAGGGCAGTAAGGCTTTGCCAGTTGTCTAATTTAATGCCCAAATAGCCGTCGTGTCGGGTTTGCTATACCCCAAGACCACTAGAGCAGTGTTGGCGCCGCTGATGACTGACCCCTTGAAAATGTCGGACTAGTCCCTAGTTTTATTGGGCGCCGGGGTCTCTATGAGAGTCGGTTGCTTAACCCTTATTGCTTCTGTTTTGGAGAATATGACATGAAAATCGATTTAACACCGTTATACGCTAACACCGTTGGTTTCGACCGCTTTGGTTCGTTACTTGACGCAGCCCTGAGTGCTGATCGTCAATCAGCTGGCTACCCACCGTATGACATTGAGCTCGTGGGTGAAAATAAATACGCAATCACACTGGCCGTTGCAGGGTTTCAAGAGAATGAGATCGATGTACAGGTGGAAAAAGGCGTGCTGACGGTACGTGGCAAGAAAGATGAGCCGAGAAAAGATTCACGATATCTGCACCGTGGCATTGCAACTCGCTCGTTTGAGCGGAAGTTTAACCTGGCCGATCACGTTGAAGTGGTCAATGCCCAAATGGATAACGGATTGCTGAAAGTGGCTTTGATCAAAGAGATTCCAGAGGCGATGAAACCTCGGAAAATACCCGTCAGTGGTGCGACTGCCGCTATAGAGAGTGATGCAGTAAGCGCGTAAAAACTTACTGGGTATTTCACGCTAAACCAATGGAGACGGCGCTCGCATGAGCGCCGTTTTTCGTACGCGTGGGCTCACGTGTCGCACATTTTCAGGTAACCTATTGGATAACTGTATATATAAACAGCTATTCATGACCATGAACCGTAGGCAACAGGAATTTCTTGATCAATTGGCAGCGCGCATACCGCGTCTTTTTGCCGCTATAGCCCAGGGTAACGTCAAAAGCGAATTCATCATTGGGGTTCGGTGTATTGAGAATCGAGAGGTCAGGCTTAAGCTGGTTGCTGAAGTAGTAGACCCGGGGCAGAATCCCCTGGCAACGCACAGTTCCACGCGCACAGTTCTGATTACACCTGATGCTGGCGATGCACCAATCGCATCAAAAAGGCGGCGCCCAAGAAAGCGTTAACGTGTTGTGTGGCACTCTCTAGCCTGGACTTCTCATGAATAGTCCAAGCTAGGCGTAACAGTGGTCACCTACACCTGTGAATATTGGTCATCTTCAGACCAACCACGATTGATAACAAAAAGCACCAACCCTAAAACCAGTATAGAAGTTGCGGCATAAAACAGTCGGCCACCATCGCTCTCACCTTGATGCAGTACCTTAATACCCAGCGGCGATACCAGATGGAAAAACACGGCTCCCGCCATGACAGCCGATGCCATCAGCCCGCCAATCATGTGGAATCGTCGTCGTGTGATTCCAAAGTACGATCCGTTGAACTTTGACAATACCCACAACACAGCAGGAAGAAGCAGAACGATGCATGTCAGCAGCTCGAAACTACCGATAACGTAGGCGCCATAATCACGAAATAGCGTGCCGATACCGCTGCCCAAGAGGCCTCCCAGCCAGTCACCAATAGTACCGAAGATATGCTGCGTATCCGGATGCTGGGTAAATTTGTAGGGTAAGGACCCCAGAAAGATATAGCTCATCCACGCCACACTCACCCAGGAAAAAACAGCACGTGAATACTTCATAAAATAGTCTCGCAGACGGTGAGGTTACATCTGCGAGACTAGCACGGGTTTCGCGTATGGAGAAAGTGTATTCGGCCTGCTGCCTCAGCCGTTGCGTTCGTGTTCTATAAATTTGTCAGCCACTCGGTGGTGGTCAATCTGATAGGTGCCGTTAGCCAGTTCAGCCTTTATGCGTTCTACTTTGACACGATCAAAGCGCCGTTTACTGATGCGCGAGGTTTTCCCGGAGGACTTGATTTCAACCTGCTGTGTGGTAGCAGTGTCGGTGCTATCACCGACTAATTTGCCGGATGAATTCAAGTCAATTTCTGGTGGGTCGGTGTGCTTGTCGCAGTGGCTGCTACCCGGTGTACCGGGCGAACGCCTGCGCCGAGCTTGCGCAAGACTCGTGACGTTATTGTCACGTTTACTGCTCTCTGATAGAGCCATTGTTACGTCCTCTTCGTAATCCTTTGGCCAGATCAATGTCGCCTGGACCGGATTATTCTTGTTTTTATGGTTCACCGTCCAGTCCCGATAGGTCATTCGAGCAAGACCCGTATAAATTCTGGGCTACTGTTCGATAAACCTACCGTCACCAGCGGATACTCAAGTGGATCGGCGCTGATTCCGGTTAATGTAACCCTAATTGGTGTTTGAGCCAGCCCTGTCACAAAGCAACAGGTCATAATCGGTGTATTTGATGGTCGGTTAATATTCCGGAAAACACAATCAAAAGGCCATCTGTGCACCTGTGGCGTACCATTAGGAGGATAAATCAGTTGTTTCAGCGAATTTTCGTGTGCTTTTCTCGTCAATTCTTTGTCTTTTGTGAACTGTGTTCTATCTTCAGGGAGTCCTTTTTAACTTTCGACCCGGCCGCGATGCGGAGAGCGTCAAAATGAGTACAAAAAAAGAAACCCGTAAAATTCTGATTGTTGATCAGGATGCCGATAATGCCCAACGGCTCTCGCATCAGCTGGAATTTATCGACTACGAGCCTAAAACGCTCAGTTCGCCAGAACTGCTGGATAGTCTGGGTGATTTGAGTGAGTACACCACCATTTTGGTGGCTAACTTCCATGGCATTGTTGCGTGGGCGGAGAAGCTGCGCGCAAAACACGACAATTGCCCCCCGTTGTTGTTATTGCTCGGCAGCCAGCCAGCGGATATCTCACAAGAGGAGATCGAACAGAATTTTGTCGGGTGCCTGAAGGCCGAGATCCGTTACGCCACGTTGTCTGATCTGCTGCACAAGTCGAAGGTACGCGGCACGGCCAACACAGCGCCGAGCAAAGAGGGTACGCAAAATCCGGAACTGTTCAGATCTCTAGTCGGCAATAGCCGCTCTGTGCAACGAGTGCGCAAGATGATCGATCAGGTTGCCCCAACGGAGGCAACGGTGCTGATTCTGGGTGAGTCGGGTACCGGCAAAGAGGTGGTGGCGCGCAACATTCACTATTACTCGAATCGTCGTAATAAGCCGTTTGTACCGATCAACTGCGGCGCTATACCCAGTGAACTGCTTGAAAGCGAATTATTCGGCCACGAAAAAGGATCATTCACTGGAGCGGTAGGCGCTCGTCAAGGCCGATTTGAGCTGGCCGAAGGTGGCACGATTTTCCTGGATGAGATCGGGGACATGCCGCTCAACATGCAAGTGAAACTATTGCGTGTTATTCAGGAACGTTCATTTGAGCGGGTGGGCAGTAACAAGAGCATTAAGAGTGATGTGCGTATTGTTGCCGCAACGCACAGAGATCTGGAGGTGTTGATTGAAGATGGTACGTTCCGAGAAGATTTGTTTTATCGGCTGAATGTATTTCCCATAGAAATGCCGCCATTGAGCAGCCGTGCGGAAGATCTCCCATTGTTGGTGAACGAGCTGATAACACGCCTGGAGCACGAGAAGAAGTCGTCAGTGCGATTAACACCAGCAGCAATGATGTCGCTGTGCAACTACGACTGGCCTGGTAACGTGCGTGAGCTTGCCAATTTGATGGAGCGCATGACCATTCTTCATCCTTATGGTGTGGTCGATGCGGCCGACCTGCCCGCCAAGATGGCACCGCACGGCCGGTCATTGGTTGACGGTGACGATGTCAGTACGCCAGCAGCCAGTGCCCCTACTATGCCAATGGTGTCAGGTATGCCTGCGGTACCCTTGAACAACAAGCCACGGCTGCCACGTGAAGGGATTGATCTAAAGCAGCATTTAACCGATATCGAAATCAGTCTTATAGAACAAGCGCTGGACGAGTGTTCGGGTGTGGTGGCACACGCGGCTAATCGGTTAAAGATCAGACGAACCACGTTAGTTGAAAAAATGCGCAAATACAGTATTCAGCGACCTGAAGAGGTCTCTTAACCACAATTTGGACTCGCGTCAGGCTTATCTCTGGCGCGTTGGTCAGCATACCCAGACCCACTGCTTTAAGCGGCGCCCTTATCTCGATG
>CALKXZ010000304.1 GCA_938003775.1 uncultured Granulosicoccus sp.
GCGCAGGTTTACGGAGTAGGCGGTAGGACGTCATGCACATCACGATAATCATGGTAGTAACCTATATCGCCTGTTGTGCGCGAATTTGCACTGGCCCTTGGAAATATTGGCAAATCAACGCCCACTATTTTTCGGCCGAACAAGGGATATTCTCCAAGCTCTCGGTCGACTCTTTGATACCCGAACGCTGGCGCCTGCGCCAGAGCATTGATTCTGACACCCTGACACCTAACGCTTTCCCGGTGTTCTTAAAGCCTGAATGGGGACAGAACGCGCACGGTATCCACCGTGCTGACGACCATTCCCAGCTAGTCAGTCTGCGCGCCCGACTCGCCGGTGAGCCGCAGAGGTACCTTCTGCAGGAAGCCGCGACCGGGCAACGCGAATTCGAGATTTTTAGTATTGATGCCAATCGTGGTGACGGGCAGCATGATGTCTTCACGGTAACTGAAGCCATCAATCAGCGTGAACGCTTTCCGATCAACAGCAAATACAACCGACATACCCGCTATGCGGACATCACAGCAGACTTTACTCAAGAAGAGCAAGATCGCGTGAGTGCCTATCTGTCACAAATCGGCGAATTCGGCATCAGCCGCATGAGTGTCAGAGCCGACTCCACTGAGGACTTAGTAGCGGGCAATTTCCACGTCATCGAGATCAATCTGTTTCTACCGATGCCTATTAACCTGCTCGACAGCAACTACAGCTGGTTACAACGGTGGCAGTTTATTCGCAGCTCCATGATGTGCCTGGCGCACGCAACGAAATTGATCAAGCCGGTCGATAAACCTCAGCCTATTTTTGCCAAAATGATGTTGTATGGCCGGGATACGTCTCTGACGGTTAACGGCACATGGAAAGACAAAGCTGCAGCCATCCGAACCAAAATTGGCAATGCTGGCCGCCAAGCCAGCAAAGCGGCGCTGCGCCGAAAATCAGTACGACGTGCAACGGTAAGCCACAAGCGTACGACACGTAACAAGATAGGCGAGCACTCGGCACAACCGTGAAGTCATTGAAATCGCTGGTTTACGCCTGGATCAGCCAGAAGTACATGGCTGGCTGTAGTAATTACAACAGCCTACAAGTCAGAAAAGCCAGTCGCTCCAAGCGTCAGGCTCGCGAGATGTTCGCTCGGCATGGCATACCACATGCCAAAGGCACCTTATTTCTGAACCCCTGGTCAGCTCACAAATTCGCCAAAACCCATGGCTTTCCGTTGTGTATTAAACCCAACGTCAGTGGGTTCTCTCGCGGTAGCCATTTCCCTATAAACAACTTTCGTGAGTTGTGGAAGGCCGCACTGATGGTCAAGGTCTGGTGGCCGACAAGCGTCGTGGAACAATACCTACTCGGCGCTAATTATCGCGTGTTGGCAACTGGCGATAGTCTGATATCGGTCATTCGACGCTACCCGCCCTTTGTCGATGGCAACGGTCGTGACACCATCAGCCAACTGATTGACGACGAGAACCAGACGCGTGAATCCATGGGACTGTTCCCGACTATCTACCCCATCAACAAATCGCAGGCAACGATCGATTACCTGGCTCGCCAGAACAAGACGCTGGAGTCGATTCCCGATCAAGGTGAACGGGTCTATACCTTCAACCGGGTAGCATTAGCGCCGGGTGGCATTGTAGAAATAATAGACCAGTCTGCTATTCCAGCTGCCAACAAAGAGCTGTTTCTTCAGGTGATAAACGCCTTTGATGCCAAACTGTTTGGTGTGGATGTGATATTCGAAAAAGGTATCGAAACCGACTATCGCGAACAACGGTGTATTTTCCTGGAAGTCAATTCACGGCCGTATACACGTATGCACGAGGTACCACGGTACGGCAATAAAGAGAACTTGGAACCGTTCTATAACGAGATGGATTCACTGGTCGTAGCCGATTCAGATACGTTTTAGCCCCTTTTAACCGCTTTTAACCCCTTGCAACCCTATTGAGTAGCCCTAGAAACCCGACCTTCTTCTATCAGTACCTGGGGGCTCATTCGTTTCTCATCGGACTACTGCCGTTTTTTTTGCCCGTTTATCTATGGCAGCACGGTCTGAACCTGGCGGGTTTAGCACTGCTGATTGGCGCATCCGGTTTCAGTTTTGCCAGCGTACTGTTTATTTGGCAGTCCATCTCGCGGCGCTGGTCAACGGCGCAGCTGGTCACAGTCACCTTTGTGGTGGAATTATTGCTGGTAGCTATTGTCGGGCTCTTCACCACAACGCCTAGTGCCGCTTTGTTTACCCGTGCAGGCGGTGTGATCGATATCGACACCACCAACCTGATAATAGCTAGCGCCGGTATTGGTATTGCCAACGGGGTCTACAACGCGTTTTTCTGGACCACACAGCGCACGCTGTTTTTGCAGCAGTTAGGCAGTAATGACGCTGGCAGGCAATACGGCAATTTCCAAATATTTGTCACGATTTTTCTCAAGCTTGGCATTTTGATCGGCGGACTGTTATTAGATACCGGCGGCTTTGTCTGGCTATTGGCGCTGTCGGCGGGAACCAGTTTTGCCGCTACTTACTTCCTGGGTTCACGATCACCTGTCGCAGTCTTACACGACACCCGCACGATCTCCCTTCGCGATAGTCTGAGCTTTACCGATAAGCGCGGGTCCAGACCCGTATTTATGATTGATGGCCTGTTTTTATACCTGGAAAGCCACTTTTGGACACTTTCGCTGTTCCTGTTAGTCAGGCAGGACTATAGCCGCCTGGGAATCGCCGTCGTGGTACTGGCTCTAGTTTTTGCCGGAATGTTTTTACTGATTAAAAATCGTATTGATCAGTTAGACGTTGAACGGGTGTATCTGGTTGCCGTTTGGCTGTACGCCGGATCCTGGCTACTACGATTTACCCTCAACAACGAATCTGTGGGTCCCAGTCTGTTGGCGGCATTGGTTGTCATCACCTTCTTTTCCTCTTTCTTTAGGCTGGCATTTAACAAGCGCTTTTTCGATATTGCCAGGCGCTCTGGTGCTGTCCAATACCTACTGTTGAAAAGCTATAGCTCTCAAGCATGGCTCGGCGTCTGGTTTGTCTCTATTGGCGCTCTGCTATTGTTCGTATCGATACCACACGAAACG
>CALKXZ010000305.1 GCA_938003775.1 uncultured Granulosicoccus sp.
TCCACTCTCGGAAACCTTTCACCGCTTGCCGCATCACCAGTACCGTCAACCGTATTACCGGTATTCAAACCAAGACCCAGTGGGTTAATACCCTCCACATCACAATCCTTAACACCGGTACCCATGATGTCGTAGAGGGTGCCACTGTGACCAGCAATCAAGATAGTTCGCATGCCTGCTTCACGTGCTGCGGCAATAGCTTTTAGCGTTGAACACTCTGATGGGCTTGTGCTCTCAGGATTCAGTTCTGTGAAGGTCGGGTCAAGCTTTGTCACTTCCAGTCCGGCTGCCGTAGCTGTTGGCATAACTGTTTGCTGTGTTCGCAGTTTGTGGGTCGCGTACACCGCGTCAAGTCGCCCAGTCACACCGCGTTGTGCAAACCAGTCGGCCAGTAACATGGCGCGTGCTTCGCCAAGATCGCTTAATTCTTCCGCACATTTACTCGAACCACATATTTCTTCCAGCTTGTCGCCAGTAGATGTGGTGCTGCCAGCATCACGCGTGAAGTCAAAGTCATCGGCTGGATCAGCCAGTGTTGGGCTTGAGTACAGAGCGGTATCGCCGCCTTGTGCAGCGGTGGTGGTCTGCTTTTCCGCGTGGCGAGTAAAATAGATTGTCAGCCGGTTATTGCTGTAGCCTTCTGCTGCAACAGGCGCTGTACCGCTGAGCAGAGCAGCGCCAATAGCTGCCATGGCTAGTGTGGTTGATCGGGTCTTGAATATCGTCATTCTTAGGTTTTCCAGTTGTGTCGCGAAAGAAATGCGTTAACTCGTCATGAGCGTGGCGAAAGTTTACTGGCATATGGCTCGGCTGTTCCTGATGCTTGGTGAAAAATTGTGATAATGATTCAGTAAGTAACCCTGGTAAAGGCAGAAGTGTGAATAAATTCACGTGTAGTACTGAGGTATTCGCCGGTCAGCGACGGTAAAAATCGTTGTGCTGATTTTCCGTGACGAACTCGCGCGGGCAAACGGCGAGTCTCACCGTGCAGGTCTACTGGTTAGGGTGTGTTCAACGTAACGTTATACTGACAAACAACTTCCTACTTCGGATAATTGGCAGGCTATATGAAATCCCTACTTCTGGTGGCTCACGGCAGTCGCCGGGCAGAATCTAATGCGGAAATCGCCGAGCTGACCGAGCGGCTGGCTGGCAAAGCGTCGACAGATTTTGACGTGGTGGAGCATGCCTTTCTAGAGCTGGCTACGCCATCGATCCCCGAGGGTATACAGCGGTGCATTGATCAGGGTGCTACCAGTGTCAATGTCGTGCCCTATTTTCTGGCGTGTGGTACACACGTGGCTGACGACATCCCGGAGCAGGTGGCCATCAAGCAAACAGAACACCCCGAACTGGATATTCGCATTGCTGATTATCTAGGCACATCGGATGAACTGGTTGATGTGTTGCTAAAATTGGCTCATTAATACTGACAATTTGTGCAACACTTGTCGTACTCATGAGCAAACTTATTGATTCCCTGGAAACTGATCACGAGGGCTACCTGAAACGGCGCTCTGACTGGACTCGAGCGTTGGCTGTGGAGTTGGCTGGTGCAGACGGAATCGATCTGCACGAGGCACATTGGGAGGTCATCAATTTTCTTCAGGAATACTACGAAAATTATGATATCGCCCCAGCTATACGCATTTTGACCAAGCAGATCGGCAAGCGTTACGGACCAGAAAAAGGCAACAGCAAATACCTTTACGAGCTGTTTCCTAAGGGGCCTGCCAAACAGGCCTGTCGTTACGCAGGCTTGCCCAAACCAACCGGTTGTGTCTGATGCTGGGCTACCTGCTGACTGCAGCCTTCGTTTGGGCAGTGGCAGGTAGTGCGTATCGACTGATCGTCTGGGCACGCACTCCCTCAACCCTGCCCATGCCTTTAACACCTGCCCCTACCAGTCGCGTGGGTGTTGTTGGACGATTACTGCTGGAGTTATTGACCTTCAGAGCGCTTGCACGCGCTGACAGGACTACATGGCTGGCCAGTTTGGCGTTTCACTATGGTTTATTGCTAATACTGATCATGCACCTGCGGTTCGTATGGTCGCAACTACCCCCCTCATTGGTACCGTTTATTGGCCTGAGTGGCTGGGCAACGCTAATGCTGATAATCGGCTTGTCAGTACTGCTGATCAGGCGCATTGTGATTGACAGGCTTCGCTATATATCCTCACCCAGTGATTACCTGCATATTATATTGTTGCTGACCCTGGCTGCTAGTGGTACTGCCATGAAACGTCTGTGGCCGGTGGATCTGTATGGGGTGAGTCAGTTCTTGCAAGGTGCGTTGCGATTTTCCTGGCAACCACTACCCGAGAGTCTGGTCTTAGTGGTGCACCTGTCACTTGTGTTACTACTGCTGTTTGTATTCCCTATCAGCAAACTGCTGCACGGTATCGGTATTGTGTTCAGCCCCACGCTTAACCAGCGTGATGCGGTCTCCGCTCAAACACGCGTATTGTCAGGTTCCTCACACTCGAAAACACGAGAATGAACGCTGGTGGTGAATCAACTGGCAATAGAGGGTTTGATACGGTGTATTCATGAGCACCACTGAACCTGACAATGTCGCACTCAATGGACCGGTCGTCGGACGCTACCGGGTCATACCACTGATAGAAAAAGGTGCAACCGCGGGCATGCGTCCAGCTGTTGCCAGCAAAGATGTGCAAGAAGCTTTAGCGCTGCCAGGTACGTTGGTTGCTGATTGGCAGGACAAGGCCATCAAACGATTGGGTCAACTTGTCAAGCAGCGACGTGGCTTACGCGTGTTTCTGGATAATTGCACCAAGTGTGGCGCTTGTACCGATAAATGCCATTATTTTTTGGGTACTCGCGATCCGAAAAATATGCCGGTTGCGCGCCAGGATCTCATTCGTTCTGTGTACCGACGATACTTCACACTGGCAGGACGCTTGTTTCCCTGGCTGGTGGGTGCCCGCACACTGAATAAGGCGTTACTGCAAGACTGGTACACGTATTTTCATCAGTGCTCACAGTGCCGTCGCTGTACGGTGTTTTGTCCCAAAGGCATCGATACCAGTGAGGTAACGATGGCAGGTCGTGAAATCCTGGCCAGTATTGGGCTCGGTCAGCAGTACTCTCAAGAGATTATTACTAAGGTTAAGAGCATTGGTAACAATCTGGGTATGAAGCCCAGAGCGCTGGCTGATGTGTTAGAGAATCTGGAAGAAGATATCCTTGACGACACAGGCGTGCCGGTTCGCTTACCGCTTGATGACAGTCGTGCAGACGTGTTACTGGTCACTCCATCGGCTGACTTCTTCGCCGAACCGCATGTGGACGGATTGATCGGTTATGCCAAAGTGCTGCACCAGGCGGGTGTTCGCTGGACTTTTAGTTCACAGGCATCTGAAGCGGCTAACTTTGCGCTGTTTACTGGACAGCATGATCACATGCGAGACATCGCCCTTCGTATCAGAAACGCAGCGGTTGATTTGGCTGTGTCGCGCATAGTCATCGGTGAATGTGGGCACGCCTGGCGTGTGGCATACAGTTATCTGGATGCATTGGTGGGACCGCTGGATTTTCTTGACCCCGCGCACTCGCGGGTCGAACATATTTGCGAAGTGACTCATCAATTGTTGACTCAGGGTCGTATCACGCTAGATCCACAACGCAATGCCGGTAAAGTCATTACGTATCATGATTCTTGCAATGTGGCGCGTGGTGCCAGCATGGGGCAGCGTGCCGGTGGCCAGTTTCGTATACCTCGAGAGTTGCTGGCTGCCAGTGTGCCGCGCGTTGTCGAGATGAGTGCGGATACCACGAAACAGAAAACTTTTTGTTGTGGAGGCGGGGGAGGATTGCTGACCGATGACATGATGGCTGTGCGTATCAAGGGTGCCCTGCCACGCGCTCAGGCGTTACAGTCGGTGGTCGATTCTGATGAGGTTACGCACTTGGTTGCCATTTGCGCAATATGCAAAACTCAGTTATCGAGCGTGCTGCCGCATTATGGTTTGCAACATGTGCAGGTCACCAGTTTGCATCACCTGGTGGGTGATGCGCTTGTTCTATAAAAAACCTTGCCGCCTGCCAACTCCATGAGCCCGCCGGTTGCCAAACGCCTACCTGTGCAACAGACGAATCACGGTGTGACTCGGGTGGACGAGTATGGCTGGTTGAGAGCTACTAACTGGCAGGACTGTGCTGAAGATCCTACCCAATTGCCAGCTGATATCAAGGCTTACCTTGACGCGGAAAACGCTTGGTATGAGGACGCCATGGCGGATACTCAGGTGTTGCAATCGACATTGATCGCCGAGATGCGCGGCCGCGTTCAGGCCAATGATGAATCACTGCCAGATACCGAGGGCCTCTGGTGCTACCAAGAGCGCTACCGAGGCGATGAAGAGTATCCGAGTTATTGGCGATATCCTCGTGACATGAGCGATGGCATTGATGCTAATGATAAATCTACTACCAATGCACGCTCTGCACTTAGTGGTACGGAACAGCTGTTGGTGGATTTCAATGTAGAAGCTGGCAATCACGCTTATTTTGAACTGGGCGATGTTGAGTACAGCCCGGCCCATACTCATTTATTGTGGAGTGCCGATACGTCGGGCTCTGAACGCTACACAGTAACCGTGAGAAATTTGCTCACCGGCAAGGATGAGGACGTTATATCGGATGTCGAATCAGTTGTGTGGGGGAATGAGAAATTTCTGTTCTACACACAATTGGATGCGAAGCACCGGCCCAGCAAAGTGCTACGCCATGAGTTGGGAACAGATCCCAGCAACGACCAGGTGGTGTTCGAAGAAACTGATCCACGCTTTTTTTGTTCCGTCTGGGTCAGTTTGTCAAAGGCCTGCTTGTTTGTATCGTCCGATACAGACGATCAAAACGAGGTGTGGTTTCTAAGTACTGCGGACATTTGCGCAGAACTTAAATTAATAGAGCCACGCACTGAACACCTGGAATACAGTGTTGAACATCAAAACGCTCGGTTCCTGATACTGACCAATGCTGATGATGCGGTTGATTTTAAAATCATGGAGGTACCTTGCCATGCTCCAGAACGAGAGAACTGGATTGACTGGTTACCGCATCAGTTGGGACGTATGGTTCTGGAAGTTTATACGTATCGTGACTGGGTAATGTGGTTGGAACGCGAGCATGCGTTGCCGCGTCTGTGTTATTGCCGTGTGGGAAATAACGATATACAGCGTATTGAATTTACCGAAGAGGCCTATGCGTTGAGCCTTGAGCCACTGCTTGAGTTTGATGAACAGTGCTTCCGGTTTGGTTATGAGTCGCCATCAACACCAGAGCAAACCTATCAATACGATATGCAGTCCGGTTTGCGGGTCTTACTCAAGGAAGATGTTGTGCCCAGTGGGCATAATGCGAAGGACTATATAGTGCGAAGACGCTATGCTCAATCAGCCGATGGTGAGCAGGTGCCAGTAACCATCTTGTATCACGTTAACACGCCTATTAACGGTACTGCACCTTGCTGGTTGACAGGCTACGGTGCCTACGGATTATCGACACCAGCAGCGTTCTCCACGACGTGTCTGTCGCTGGTTAATCGTGGTTTCGTATACGTGATTGCACATGTGCGCGGAGGTCAGGAAAAGGGCCGAGCCTGGTATGAGGCAGCACGATTTGGCGGCAAACCCAAAAGTGTGGATGATCTGCTTGCGGTAGGTGAATACCTGGTAGAGCAACGCTATTCCAACCAAGGAGGTATTGTTCTCTCCGGTGGTTCGGCCGGTGGTTTGCTGGTGGCTGCAGCTCTCAATCGGCCCAGCGATCTATGGGGCGGTGCCATAGTTGATGTACCGTTTGTCGATGCGTTGAATACGATGCTGGATGACAGTCTACCGTTGACACCTGCCGAATGGTCGCAGTGGGGAAATCCTATAGACAGTGAACAGGCGTTTCATGACATTCGTGGTTATTCCCCTTACGACAACATTCAAGCCAGAGTCTACCCACCTATGCTGGTCACCGCCGGTGTTTCAGACCCCCGAGTGACCTACTGGGAGCCTGCCAAATGGGTTGCACGGCATCGGCACCTTCGCAGTGACGACAATCTGCTACTGCTCAAAACCAATATGCACTCAGGACATTTCGGGCAGACTGGTCGTTATGCTTCATTAGCAGACTATGCCGTTGAACAGGCATTTGCATTAATGGTTATGGGCTGCGACAATACAACCCGTGATCTGTAAGGTCACCTGTTTTTTTAGCGAAAACGGAGATGGGTGGATGGGTGGACGAGTGGATGAGTGATGAGAACCCCAGCATACTTTCCCATGTGTCACTGGGTACTAATGACTTCCCCAAAGCACTGGCTTTTTATGACAAGACCCTGGCTGCTCTAGGCATCAAGCGTGTCGAAACAATTGATGGCATTGCTGCAGCTTACGGTAAGCAATACCCAGAATTCTGGGTGGCGCTTCCGGTTGATGAGCAAACGGCCAGTGTTGGTAATGGCGTGCATATCGCTTTTATTGCCGAGTCTAAAGACGCTGTGCAAATGTTTTATGATGCGTCTATCAAAGCAGGAGCCACTGACGCTGGAGCACCGGGCCCACGTCCGCACTACGGTGAGCCGTACTATGGCTGCTTTGTTACTGACCCAGATGGCAATAAAATAGAAGCCTGCTACTGGGATATGTCACAAGGATAAAAGCAAACCTAATGGGCTGAATCAGCGACGGTATTAGTACCGTTACAATTGTTTTCCTGCGCTCAAATTGGCTCAGCTATTTTCTCTTATACTGACGCGGTGGGTGACACCAACAGTGGTTGGCGACCTCAATACTTGAACTGCCTCAGAATTCCCTATGCATTTATTCACCTCTATACCGGTTCACACCCCCATCGTGCTACTAGCCAGTGTGCTGTTCGTTGCTGGCTGCTCCGGTTCCAACGATGCTCAGCCATCTGCTGGCATTGGGTTGGACAGTTCTGGGGAGGTGAATATGGCAGTGAATGATAGTGATTCTGCAGGGCCAGACCCTGTTGTTACTGATCCTGATCCTGATCCTGATCCTGTTACTGATCCTGTTACTGATCCTGTTACTGATCCTGTTACTGATCCTGTTACTGATCCTATTACTGATCCTATTACTGATGTTGTTACCGATCCCCTAATACAAAATATAACTCGCGTTATGTTTGATATCCAAGTTCCCTCTTATCAATCTGATGCTTTGCAGGTCCGCCTGAGGTGGGGCGATAAAGCTATGTCGGCACGTTGGATTGGTGACGAATTTTGGTCAATCACTGATGATTTTCCAACGAACACAGAGAACCTCTTGAGCGTAACGTTCTATGATCAAGACGGCGACATTACGTTAGGCAGCTATGAGCAAGCCTTTCAAACGGGCACAAATGCATCGATGTCTTTGCAAATCACCGCTGATCAGTTCGATACTGAGCAATGGGACAGCGATGGCGATGGCCAAAGCAATCTTAGCGAGTTGATTGCAGGCACTGACGCATTCGATTCGCCCCGCGTATTGCTTTTTAGTGAAACGCGCGATTTCCGCCACGACTCAACCGATACCGCGCTGGCGACGCTGGTAGAGCTGGCAACTGCTGCCGGTATGCAAGCGGATACCGCTGATGACTCTGCAGGTGTATTTACCGATACGAACCTTGCCAACTACAGTGCTGTGGTCTGGGTCATGACATCAGGTGATGTACTGAATGCCGATGAACAGGCTGCATTTGAAACATTCATCCGATCAGGTGGTGGTTATGCCGGTATTCATGCGGCAAGTTTTACCGAGTACGAGTGGCCCTGGTACGGAGCGCTTGTTGGCGCCTACTTTGATCGTCACCCGGCAGTGCAATCGGCCACTCAGATTGTTGAGGACAATACCCATCCATCAACTAGTCATTTAAGTGTCACATGGACACGTACCGATGAATGGTATGACTACAGCACCAATCCGCGCGCGCAGGTGAATGTATTGCTGAGCCTCGACGAGGATTCCTATACGGGCGGTGTCATGGGAGACGATCATCCGAGCGCGTGGTACCACGAGTATGATGGCGGACGATCCTGGTATACCGGTGGTGGCCATACCCATGCCAGTTACGCTGCGCCGGATTTTCGCACGCATTTGCTCGGTGGCCTGCGTTACGCCGTCGGTAGTACGCTTAGTCTCAGTAATTAGTTGCCGCTGAAGCTGATATTGAACACTGGCCTCGATCAGAATTAGGGTCGACCGGTTCATTGACAATGTCGGCTAACTGATCAGCACCACCCACATAGTCGCCACTAATCCAAATTTGCGGCACAGTGACTGGCGTCTTTGAACCAATAATTGGCTTAACACGCGCTAGCATTTCATATAAATCAAGAGGGTTAGCAACAACGTCTCGATACGCGTAGTCGATACCCGCTTTGTCCAGATGGGCCTTGGCACGTACGCAGTGCGGGCAGGTTTCCTTGCCAAATACGTGGTTGCCTGTGATAGCGGTGCGCTGGGCATATTGCTCTACGACCACTTAAGTCAGTACGCCGCGATTTAAAGCACCACCTTGTCCGATCACCTTGCCTTCAACAAGCACAATGGGGGCATGCCAACCTCCCTTAAGAAGCGGTCGAAACCACTCACTCAACCAATCCCTGGTTTCTAATTCAACAGGTATTTCATGCAACTCTGATTGCATCGTGTCTTTGATAATGTCGGCAGTCAATGCGCACTCACCGCAAGGGATGGACACTTTAAACGGCCCCCAGGCGCCAGCCCACTTATAGACCATTATTTTGATCGGCTCTGTCATTGCAGGTAGTGCCTGTGACCCAAAACGATAAAGCATAAAGCCAAGTCAACGGAAAAGATAGCGTCGTTGTATTGCACCAGGTTGGCGCAATTTGTTTTCGTGTACCGTGTGTCGCTACCTAGCTCAATACATATTTCAATACCTAGCAATGACTGCTTGTTACCGAAATTTCCTAATCAACGCTAATGAGTAGGCCGTAGCCTCAGGTACATTTCGGTTCCGGACTGATGTGGTCGTCCTGAACCGAAGGGATGACTTGAATTTTGGAAGGCCGTACGAGGCAACAATGCCCAGGTTGAGTGACTCGGCCCGGCGTCCATCGGGCAGAATGGACTCACCAAATTGCTGGTCATCGTTGATTTGCTTGTAGTAAAACCCTAAAAGCCCTATTTGCAGTCGTCCAATTTTCTCGGTTACGGCAAAATCAAGATTGATTAAATCACCGGTAGAATACTGGGTTGCGGTGTTTTCCAAATACTCGTTGTAATGTAGTTTCAGACTAATTTCTGTTCCTTCACCCAGCCAGGGAGGGGTGGATATTGACATTGCAGCAAACGGTGCGATGTCCCAGGTATTGTGCCCCAGGGTAATCCCATGCGACTCCACTTCATCTTCACTGTACGTGCCGATAGGCACAACAAGACCTGAGCCAAACCGCACAGAGAGACCTTCTCGGATAGGTGTTGCTCCGGGGTATTTTGACAATCGTATCTTGCCAAAGAAACGCGACCAGGATAATTCCACATACGGATCCCGATACCCTGAGACACACCGCTTGTCTGTTGTGGCAAATAGGCGCCCACAAATTTCCCCAGCAAAAAGCAAGGTTGTAGCACCAATAGATCCGTTAAATAATTTCCTCTCCGGTACATACAGCAGCGCTAGCGTGACAGAATCGGTCGTGGATTCAAATGCCTCGAGCACGGGGATTGAATCACCGTTTCCATTTTTGAAATTAGAATTTGAGACAGTCGTAATGGCTATAGCACCGTAAAGCCCTTTGGGAGGAAGCTGACCTGAACGAATATCTGAATATCCAAGTGGACCTGGAGTACCTCTTTCAAGCGCTTGTGACGCAAACGAGGCACTAAAAAATAACACAAACGTCAAGATCGGAAACTTGATCAACACGGGGTGGGTATCTGTCCAAATAGCCTGATACAGGTTAACGAGACAGCGTGTGCCGCTCAGATGCAGCCAGGATAAACATCGAACGCTATTCATGCAGACAAACCCAGCCATCATCAATATAGACCGAATAGGTTTGCAGGTCAGTGTCCGCCGGTTCATCGAGCACCTTGCCACTACGGATGTCAAATTCACTGCCGTGCAATGGGCAGCGTAAGCGGTGTTCACACAACGCGCCTAGGGATAACGAAACGGCTTCATGCGTGCAGGTATCGTGAACGCCATAGACCGCCCCCTCTACAAGACATAGCAGCATTCCTGTTCCGTTATGCTCCACGCGTAATGGTTTGCCAGGCGTCAAGTGTTGCAGTGGTATGAGCCTGTGAGTAGCAGATGATGAGTCCGTCATGGCAATTAATTTAATGTCGGCTTTCAAACCACGCCAGCTTATCGCGCAGTTGCACAACTTTACCCACAATGATGAGCGTTGGGGGTTTAATCTCGTGATCCGCCACAATGGCTGGTAGCGTTGACAACGTACCGGTTAAGACTTGCTGGTCACGGCGCGTACCTTGTGCGACTAGTGCAATAGGGTGGTTACCGGGCAAACCATGTTTGATCAGTTGCGTACAAATTACCGGCAATCCGACCAAACCCATATAGACGACCACGGTTTGATGTGGTCGAGCGAGTGCCTGCCAATCAAGGTTGACTGACCCATCCTTTAAGTGTCCTGTGACAAACACGCAGGCTTGTGCGTGATCGCGATGCGTTAAGGGAATACCGGCGTAGCTGGCGCAACCAGCAGCGGCAGTGATGCCGGGAACCACCTGGAATCGGATACCTTGGGCGGCTAAGGTCTCTATTTCCTCGCCACCGCGGCCAAACATGAACGGGTCACCACCTTTGAGTCTGAGTACACGCTTACCCTCGTGTGCATGCGAGACCAGCCGTGCATTGATGTCCTCTTGTGGTAATGCGTGGTCGCTGCGCTTTTTACCCACATAGACTAATTGTGCATCCGGGTTGACCAGATCCATGATGGGTTGCGACACGAGCCGATCATACAAAACAATGTCGCATTGCTGCATCAGTCGTAGCGCGCGGAAGCTTAATAGATCAGGGTCACCGGGACCTGCGCCGACTAAATAAACTTCACCTGTGACGACGTTGCTGTCGTAGTCTGCAAGCGCTTTATCCAGTGCATCATCGGCCTGTTGCGCATGACCTTGCAATATCAGTTCACCCACGTGGCCACTGAGCAAGCGTTCCCAGAATGAGCGCCGGTGACGCCAATCAGAAATGTGCTGACGGATACGGTCCCGGTAGCGATCAGCCAGCTTGCCCAATTCGCCGTAGGTTGTCGGCAGGAACGAATTAATTCGGGCGCTTATTAGTCGCGCAAGCACGGGCGAACTTCCGCCACTGGAAATGGCAATCAGTATTGGCGAGCGATCAACCAAAGACGGAATAATGAAGTTACTCATACTGGGCTGGTTAGCCACATTCACCCAGGCACCGGCTGTTTTTGCCGCTTCACTGATTGCGCGGTCCATCTGCTGGTCATCACTGGCAGCAACGACCAGACACACATCATTGAAGTCGGATGTCTGCCAGTCACGGGTCTGTTGCACCAGGTGTTGTTCATCCAGTAGCGTTTGGATGTCTGGGTGCAACTGAGTGGCATATACCTGCACAGCGGCGCCCGCTGCCACCAGCCGACTCACTTTGCGCGCAGCATTCGATCCTCCACCCACGACCAGGACCTTGCGCCCGTTGATATCCAGAAAGGCGGGAAAGTCATGCACTACTGCCGGGCGGGAGAGGTTTTGCTCGTGATTCATCTGGCTCGGTTACTATGGATAAGTTGACGGTTGCCATAACCAGCATGACACAGCATATGACAGACGACGAATTCATGCGCGATGTACTGCAGCGTATTGCGACAGGTCCAACGCTTAGCAAGGACCTGCCGCGCAATGATGCCAGACGAGCCATGCGAATTGTGCTTGAACAACGGGCTGACGAGGTGCAGGCTGGTTTGTTTTTAATTGCGTTGCGTATGAAACGCGAAACTGACGAGGAATTGGCCGGTATTCTGGAGGCCATTCACGCTGGCATCACGCCCCATCCAGTGAAGGTGGACGACCTTGTGGTGTTGGTGGATCCCTACGATGGCTACTTACGGAGCACGCCGGTTGCCCCATTTTTGCCTGCGGTGCTGGCAGCGTGTGGTCTCAAGGTGCTGACGCACGGCGTGCACTCGATGGGGCCAAAGTTCGGTGCAACCCACGAGCAAGTACTGACCGCTGCCGCTATGACATTGCCCACTGAGCGAGCACAGGCATCAGCGTTGTTGGAACACGATAACTGTGGCTGGGCCTGTTTGTCGCAAACGCAGCTGGCTCCCGAACTGGCAGGATTAACAACGCTACGCACCCGAATTGTCAAGCGCCCGTGTTTGACAACCATTGAGGTGGCAGTCAACAGCCTCAAGCCACACAAGGCCGTACATCTGGTGACCGGATTCGTTCACAAGCCGTACCCTCCCGTATATGCGCGCTTGGCCAGCACGGGTGGTTTTGCCAGTTCTATCGTGATCCGTGGCATTGAAGGCGGTGTGGTGCCCTCCTTGACTCAAGCTTCGCGGTATTTCACCAGCACAGACGGACACACCCTAACTCAAGCTGATCTCGCCCCATCGCAAGTCGGCATACAACGACAGGAGCGTGCGGTACCGCTGCCAGCGAGTCTAAGCAGCGATTCGGTACGATCTGTCAAGTCACCAGAAAATCCCTTTGCCCAACAATTAGCGGAACACGCTGCCGAAGTGGGGCTTGCAGCGCTGGCTGGGGAGCCTGGCTATGCGCGAGATTCTCTGGTCTATGCCGGTGCAGTGATCCTAGTAGCCAGAGGTGCTGCGGCGAATCTGTCACACGGTGCTGATCAGGTACGCACGGTCTTGGATAACGCACAGGCCAATGCCCATTTTCGTCAGGCCGGTGCCATGGCTTCCGCAGCTATTGACTCAGCCTATTGATTGAGTGCCATTGCCAATTGAGCGGCCAGGCTGGCATTGTGCGTAATCAATGCCTGATTAGTAATTAAGCTCCGGCCTTCGCTGAGCTCAACAATTCGCCCTAAAAGCCATGGTGTTACTGCCTTGCCAGTAATACCGTGTTGCTCAGATTCTTCAATAGCCAGACTAATAAGAGATTGCATTTCGTGAAGGGGGATTTCATGCGCTACCGGAACGGGGTTACACACCAAAACACCGCCGCTGATTTGTAAGGCCGTGCGCGCTCTCATGAAAGCGACGATCTGAGCAACGCTATCGGCGCGCAGCGGTGCGGCCAAGCCGCTGTCGCGTGACCAGAATGCCGGTAGGTTGTTCTGACCATAAGCCAACACTGGCACACCCAGGGTTTCCAGCACTTCCAGTGTTTTAGGAATATCCAGAATGGCCTTTGCACCGGCACAGATGACGTTCACAGGTGTGCGTGACAATTCCTGCAGGTCCGCTGAAACATCAAAGCTCTGCTCAGCACCCTTATGTACACCACCAATGCCACCGGTGGCAAATACATCGATACCGGCCAGGTGCGCAATGATCATGGTGGCTGCAACGGTGGTTGAACCCATGGCTTTTGTCGACACAGCCATGGCAAGATCGGCCCGCGACAATTTCATCGCCTGCTGCGTCTGAGCCAGTGTTGCCAGTTGTTGCTCGCTTAGGCCAACGACCACTTGACCATCCAGCACGGCGATGGTTGCTGGGACTGCACCACCGTCACGCACGGTTTGCTCGACACCCTTCGCTGTGTCCAGATTCTGCGGGTAGGGCATGCCGTGAGTGATGATAGTGCTTTCAAGCGCCACCACGCCTTGTCTCTGTGCCAGTGCTGATTGAACCTCAGCGCTGACGTGTATGGATGAGTGGCTTATGTTGGTTGACATTGTTGTGAGTGGTTACAAACGTTTGGTGGGAGCAGTGTACGGCAAAGTGTTTAGCATCATGGGTATGACCAGGACGATGTCGTATCCTAAAGGTAGCCAAACCCATCGCCAACAGTAGGCTTACAGCGACAACGCTCTTTGCTCACCACGCACCACGGCCGCGGCCTGTACCAAGCCATATTGCGCTACGGCATCGGACAAACTATGGCCCGCCAGCCATGCCGCCATCGTGGCACCTGCCATAGCATCACCAGCACCATTCACACTGTGAGTATGGCTGATGAACGGAACATCAATGAAGTGTCTGCCCTGCGAGTCATGAATAAGAACCGGTGCGCTGCCGTCGCTCAGAACCAGTTGCTTGAAGCCTGCGTCCAGTAACTGATCGGCCAAATCATGCAGTGGCAGTTGCAACGAGGCATTGATGACGTTGCCGGTCAAGGCCATGGCTTCGCGGCGATTGCAGAACAGCAATGCTATGTCGGGTGCTACGCTCAGTAAGCGCACAGCTTTGGCCGGTGAAACGCTTAACGCTGCTACCGTAATGTTGCGTGCCATAGCCCGAGCGCACACAGACTCAATACAAGTAAGCGATAGGTTTGCATCCAACAGCAATGCCTGGGTTGGCGCATTCTTTGGCAGTATATGTTCTGCACTCAATTGCTCCGCCAGGGACACATCGGCCAGTCCAATGTACAGTTCACCATCCTGGTTCATAACGGCACTGTAGCGCCCCGTGGGTTGACCTATCAGAGGCATGAAACGGGTTGTTAGTCCGGAAAGTGCTGATACTGCCGACGCCAAAGATCGGGCTGGTGCATCATCGCCAACCGCGGCAACCAGTTCGGTGCTAATTGTTGAGAACCCGGCTCGCTGTGCAGCGCAGCCCGCATTAGCGGCAACCCCGCCAACTGACTGAACCCAGCGCACCGGGTTCGAGGCTTTGGGCACCAGTGGTGCTATGGGATAGGCAACATCATCCAGGTGAATTGCACCCGCTACGGTCAGCTGCACCGGTTGATTGTGTTTGACGTTCATAAGCAAGACGTGACAAAGGCACAGCGACTGTTTTAAGCTCGAGTGTACCCGAGCGTTATTTTTAGGGCTAACGAGGCGATAGGTATGAGGCGACCGATGTATGCTTGACCAATTCGATCGTTCCATTATTGACATTCTGCAAACCGATGGCCGCATCACCTTAACGGAGTTGGCATCGCGGGTTGGTCTGACCAAGACACCCTGTGCTGCCCGGGTCAAGCGGCTTGAAGCCGATGGTTATATTCTGAGCTATAAGGCTGTAGTCGATTGTGAAAAACTGGGTTTAGGGCACGTCGCATTCGTTCAGGTAAAACTAAACAATACCAAGCTCAGCGCATTGGAGGCTTTCAACGAGGCGGTGCGCCACATTGCTGAAATTGAGCAGATGCACCTGATTGCCGGTCCTTTTGACTATCTCGTTAAGGTCAGAACGACAGATATCAATGCATTCCGTCTGGTGCTTGGAGAGAAGATATCGGCGCTGCCGCATGTGGCGCATACGTCCACATTTGTTTCCATGAGCACGGTGGTGGACTAGCTTGCGATGCTGACCATTTATGCTAACTCTTATGTATGCGTATGGCGCTGATCGGGCGATAGCCTCTGGCTGGAATTGCATGGACCGGTTAGTGTATATCGAACAGGTGCCACAGATGGCACTGCCGTGTGGGTCAACTGTGCGGGCAGGCATTGCCATTTTTTTCATCAGCACCACTGGATACGGCTACCAACTAGTTTTCGATTGGACGCCAACCGCGTGTTGAGTGGGATCATAAGCTGACGTATCTGGAACAGCGAGTGTGGAACTGGGCTGAGTATGATTGCGCCCACAGAGCTCACTACCTGATTGTCCTGCCATGTTCGATTCGCCACGTATCACTATGTCTCGTCGGTTACGTAATACGCCGTTCACCTCACGTGTATTGCAACACGGTGCTAGTGAGTTTACGGCCTACAATCATATGTTGCTGCCGACTAAATTCGTCTCATTAGAAGACGATTACTGGCATCTGTGCTCAGCGGTGCAGGTCTGGGACGTCAGTGTTGAACGTCAGGTTAGTATCCAAGGTCCCGATGCGACACGCTTGGTGCAATGGATGACGCCGCGTGATGTCTCATCAGTGGCCATGGATCAGTGTGTTTATCTGCCGTTGGCCGATGAAAATGGCAGGCTGGTCAATGACCCGGTCGGTCTTCGTTTGGCACAGGATCATTGGTGGCTGTCCATTGCTGATTCTGACGTGCGGCTTTGGGCCAAGGGTCTGGCTACAGGCGCTAATATGGATGTCGTGGTTCACGAGCCTGATGTGTGGCCCTTGGCGGTTCAAGGCCCTGCTGCGCAAACATTGATGATGCGCGTATTCGGTAAGCAGGTCGGTGATATTCGTTTTTTCAGGTATCGGCAACTGGAGTACCGGGGACATCGTTTTATCGTGGCACGTTCTGGTTGGAGCAAGCAGGGCGGCTTTGAAATCTATGTGGACGATATCGCGCTTGGACAGTCGCTGTTTGATGAACTGTTCGAACAGGGCGTTGGTCTGGATGTGCGGGCGGGCTGCCCTAATCTGATTGAGCGGCTGGAAAGTGGCCTATTGGCCTTTGGCAATGATATGGATAGCAGACATACAGTGCTTGAGTCATCGCTGGGACATTTTATAAATCTGGATGCCGACATCGATAGCCTGTCGCTGCCAGCCTTGCGTCAAGAACGTGCAACCGGGGTTAAACGCCGTTTAGTCGGATTACTGTTGCCTGCGCCAGATGGCCCACGAACAATTGCTAACAATGCCTTTGCACCGGCAGGTTCGCCTGTTGCAGAGGTTGTTTTCTCGCACAACGATCACAGTCATTGCTTGTGTTCACAGGCTTGGTCGCCTCGTTACCGACAGCAAATGGCCAGTGCGATGCTGGAGGAGCCATTGGCCTCTGAACAGGTGGTGGAAGTTCTGTTAGCTGATGGAACACGAGCGACTGCACGCCTGTGCGAACTGCCCTTCGACTTTGCAAAACTGGGCATCAAGGCCAACGCGCAGAAGATATAATCGGCTTGAAATAGTTCCACAACGGATAAACCCACAGTATGTTCAAGCGGATTGCGGTGATTGGTTCAGGCACCATGGGGGCAGGTATTGCCGGTCAGATTGCCAATGCCGGTTATCCGGTATTGCTTTTAGATCTTCCAGGCCAGGACTCGGCAAACCAGATTACGGAAGCAGCCATTGCCCGTCTGCTCAGCGCCGAGCCACCAGCATTGATGCACAAGAGCGCTGCATCGCTGATCACACCAGGCAATATTCGTGATGATTTCGAAAAGCTGGCGACGGCCGATTGGATTGTCGAAGCGGTGGTCGAACGGTTGGATATCAAACGTGAGTTGTATGAACGGCTCAATGCGATTATTCCACCGAACTGTATCGTGACCTCCAATACGTCCACCATACCTATCAGCCTGCTGGTGGAGAACATGCCAGCCAGCTTTCAGAAACGTTTTGCCATTACGCACTACTTTAATCCGGTCAGATACATGCGACTGCTGGAGCTGGTGCGCGGTGAGCACACAACTGCCGCTGTAATGGCAAGCCTGGCTGATTTCAACGACCGTGAGTTAGGTAAGGGCGTAGTGACGTGTAACGATACACCGGGCTTTCTGGGCAATCGTGTTGGTGTGTTTGCGTTGCAGGTAGGTATGGATGAAGCGCAGCAACTTAACCTACCAGTGGAGAGTGCCGATGCACTCATGGGTCGCCCTATGGGTATTCCAAAAACCGGTGTATTTGGTCTGTATGACTTGATCGGTATCGACCTAATGGCCGATGTTGTGCGCTCGTTGCGCGCCATTTTGCCACCGGACGATGCCTTCCAGGCGGTGGGTGCCGAGAGTGACATGATCAACAGCATGGTCAGTGAAGGATTAACAGGCAACAAGGGCTTGGGCGGTTTTTATAAACGGACGACCGACGGTGCCCGACTGGCCAGAGACCTCAGTAGTGGTGATTATCGTCCGGTCCACGAGGCGTTGCCGGTTCGTGCACTAGCGGCGGCCCAGGCGATTGCAGATCAGCGTGAACCCCTGACCGACCTGATTGACGGCACTGATGTGGAGGCCCGATTCTGCCAGAATGTGCTAGGGCGGATATTAGGCTACGCCGCCAGCTTGCTGGGCGACGTGACGGACTCGGCGCAGGATATTGACGACGCGATGAAGTTGGGCTTCAACTGGGTTCGCGGGCCATTCGAGATGATCGACGCACTGGGTGCCGACACAGTAGCGCGTCTGTTAGCCGCTACGGGTGCATCTGTACCTGCGGTATTGCAGCGAAACTTACCTTTTTATGCGGTGGATAATGGAACCCTGAGCGTGCAACAGGCTGATGGGCAGATGCAGGCTGTGAGCTTGCCTGATGGTGTGGTGCGTTTTCATATGACGAAACAAACGCACACGCCCTTGTATCAAAATAGGGCGGCCAGTGTATACGCTATCGACAATGACTACCGGTTAATTGAATTTCATTCCAAAGCAAACGCACTGACTGATGAGTCGATGATGATGGTCAGACAGGCGGCACAAGATCCCGGCCGTGGCATTCTGGTACATAACGATGCGCAACACTATTCGGCGGGTGTGGATCTCAACGCATTTTTAGCGTTCATCGATGCCGGTGACTGGCAAGGCATGGATGCATTTCTTGCGCGCTTTCAACAGGCTGTAGCGGCGTTGAAGTACGCCGCCGTGCCCGTAGTGGGTGCGCCGTCGGGTCTGGCGCTGGGTGGTGGTTTTGAAGTGTTACTGCATTGCGACAAACTGGTCATGCACAGTAACAGTGTTGTCGGTTTAGTTGAGAGCGGTGTAGGTTTGTTGCCCAGCGGTGGTGGTGTTAAAGAAACCTATCTGCGCTGGTATCAGGCCACTGGAGATTGGC